>JAFXOO010000275.1 GCA_017528675.1 Oscillospiraceae bacterium
ACGGCACCTATACGCTGAAAGCCTATGCCAAATCGAGCGGCTCCATCAACCAGAGCTACGTCTATGTCAAGGGCTACGGCGGCAGCGACAAGCAGGCGACCATCAAGGATGCCGGCAGCAACTGGAAGGAGATTACGATCAAGGACATTCAGGTCACGAACGGCAAATGCGAGGTCGGTTTCTATACCGATGCAAAAGCCAATGCCTGGGTGAAGGTGGATGACTTCACGCTCATCGGCAAGTCCTCGGGTGCAAGTACACCGCTCCCGACCGAAGCGCCCACTGAGCCGCCGACAGAGGCCGCACCTCTGAACGGTACGCTCATCCGGGACGTGCAGATCGCTGACAGCGGCAATGCAGCTGACTGGAGCATCCAGAACGGCCTGAAATCCGGCGTCAAGGTCTTTGGCGACCGGGATTTCACCCTTGCCAGCGTGCCGGAGAGCGTACAGGGCGCTGAATGGCTCCGGACGGCATGCGATTCCAAGAAGTATGGCGGCGACCAGGCAAGCTTTACCGTCAGCGAGGATGCGACCGTGCTGGTCGGCGTGGATACCCGGCTCGAAGCGGCGCTCCCGGCATGGCTCTCCGGCTGGACGAAGACAGCCGATGCACTCACGGATAACGGCACGAATCCGCAGGTAACGTATCAGCTCTACCGGAAGGATGCCAAGGCGGGTGAGCGGGTGACCATCGGCGTGAACGGCGTTGCCAACAGCGTGAATTATCTTGTGGCTGTCAAGCCCTATGAGGAAGCATCCGAGACACCGCAGGAAGGCCTGCTCCGGGGCGATATGAACCGTGACGGATGCGTGGATATTTTTGATCTCGGACTGCTCAAGCGTGGGCTGATGGACGGCATGGATGCGCAGACGTCTGCCATCGCCGATGTCAACAATGACGGCAAGGCGGATGCGAAGGATGCCGAGCATCTGACCAGCTACATCCACGGCAAGGCAAAGATCACTCCGGCATATGTGAACGTCTCTGTCACACCCGCAGAGCCGGCAACAGAACCGGCAGCAGATCCCGGAGAGCAGGCCATCCAGCCGCTCTCCGGCTCACGCCAGATGGAATACCTCAGCCGTGGCGTTTCGGCGGTCAGTAACGGCAGATCTGTCTTTGTGAGCTGGCGTTCCCTTGCCTCCGATGCAGCAGATGCGGCGTTCAATGTCTACCGCACAACGGAGGGCAAGACTGTCAGACTAAACGATGCCCCCCTCACCGGGGGCACCAATTTTACGGATAGCAAGGCGGATCTTAGCAAGAACAATACCTATTCCGTCAAGCTCGTGCAGAACGGCAAAGAGACCGACTGTGACGGTGCAGATACGCTCCCGGCAGGTTCTTTGCAGAATGTCCGCATCGTCAATATCAAGCCCGGCAGCAAGATCCATTTTGTCTGGGTGGGCGACTTTGACGGCGACGGGAATTATGACTATCTCGTTGACCGCAATACGGACGACCACCAGAAGCTCGAAGCCTACAAGCATGACGGCACGTACATGTATACCATAGACCTCGGCTACAATTCCGAGAATAAAAACAACATCAGCCCCGGCGCATCCGCTGTGGATGTCGGCATGTGGGACGGCGTGACCGTCTACGACATGGACTGCGACAGCTATGCAGATATCTGCCTGCGGATCGCTGACGGCGTGACCTTCGGCGACGGTAAACAGTACACGAATGCCGACAAGCAGGCGCAGGAGATCGCCGTGATTGACGGCAGAACGGGCTCTCTGAAAGCGTCCGCACCCGTTCCTCAGGACTATGTGAAAATCGGCCCGATGGCGTGCATGATGGAGATCGGCTATCTGGACGGTGTGCATCCGTCCGTGGTATGCTGGATGAAGAACCGTAATTCCGATAAGACCTTCAACTCCGTGACCGCGGCTTACGGCTTCGAGAACGGCAAGTTCATCAAGCGCTGGCAGTACAACAACAATATCCTCTTCACGGAGCGCACGGAATACAAAAACGGCTATGCCGAGGCGCACCAGATCCGCGTTGCGGATGTGGATTATGACGGAAAGGATGAAGTCCTGCACATGGGCTATGCCTTAAACGGCGACGGCTCCCTGCGGTATCATATTGACGAGATCGTTCACGGCGACCGCTGGTTTGTCGGCTCGTTTGACAACGCCAATAACGGCAGGGAAATGATGGGCTACGGCATCCAGCAGAATAATCAGTACGGTCTGCTGGAATACTTCTACAACGCCTCCACCGGCAAGATGATCTGGACGAATTATGCCAAGGAAGGCACAGCCGATGTCGGCCGCGGTAATATTGGGGACATTGATCCCCGCTACGACGGCTTTGAATGCTGGTCGTTCCAGGGGCTGTACAATCACAACGGCAAGCGCATCGGCGACAATTCCTTGTACCCGTGCATCCGGCTCTGGTGGGACGGCGACCTCCTGGCAGAGTCCTACAATGACACGAAGTTCGAGAAATACAACTATGAATCCGGAACGGTCAGCCGTCTGCTCTCCCCGTGGAAGATCACGGATACGACCGGCAGCGACCGCGGTGCACCGATGTTCTACGGCGACATCACCGGCGACTGGCGCGAGGAGGTCATCATGACAAGCTCCGATTATTCCAAACTCGTGATCCTCGGCACGACCGATCCGACCGACACACGGCTCTATTGCCTTGCACAGAATCCATGCTACCGCAACTGCATGACCGCCAAGGGCTATTACCAGTCGCACATGCTGGATTACTACCTCGGCACCGGGATGCAGATGCCGGGAACGCCGGATATCCGGATCATCCAGAAATAGCCTTCTTCATATCCCCCTTGCCTCCCGGATCCAGTTCGGGAGGCCTATTTTTATCCCATCAGCTATTTCAGGTCATCATTGTGTTCCGAAGCAGCACAAACCCCTGCCACAGCAGTGCGGCTGCCGTGACAGGGGTTCTCGGGGTCTTATTTGCTGAGAAGCACACGCTTCATCAGTGCCAGATCAAAAATGTCGAGTACATCGTCCTCATTCATGTCGCCCTGTGCGTAATCGTTCAGCGTGCCGATGCCAAGCAGGTATTTCTGCATCATCACAATATCGGACACGTTCACAGTGCCGTTGGCATCCACATCACCCTTGATCCTGACTGGCACGGTCTCCGCCGGCAGAGGTTCTGTTGGCAGTTCCGTCGGTTCGGGCGTTTTTTCTGCAACTGGTTCAAACACATAGGTGGATTCGTTGTTGTCCTCCGTGACAAGCGTATAGCTGCCGTCTGCGTTGCATTTGATGGTGTAAGCGCCGGATTTGCCATCCTCCTCGGTGAGAAGATACTTGCCGTCCTCCTGCCGCATGACAGTGCGGTTTCCGATCACCGTCCCGTCAGAAGTCTGCCGCAGGCTATACAGTCCGTCATTCAGCTTCGGATGCACAGGCGTGATCGAAAAGAGCTGGCAGTCAAATGCATTGTAGGGATACTGTGCGATATTGGCGCCGTTCTCGGTGGACCACTCAAAGACATCGAGCGAGCTCTTGGTGCCGGAGCACTTGGAGAGGATGCCGTAGTAGCCGTTATTGGCAGTGAGCTTGAACAGCTGATTGTCAGCGCCGGTGTAGGTCTGGAGCTCGACATTGGTGCCGTCGTCGGCGGTATTCGATGCCACCGCAACGACCTTAGACTCATCGCCGACGGAAGCGATGCGGCAGTAGCCGCCATCCTCTGCGATGATGCGGAACTGCTGTGCAAAGCAGCCGTTCTGATCCCACTGCTGGATGTTCGTACCGGCATCGGTCTTGCCCTCGGGTAGATCGAGCGACATGCTGCTGTTCTTGTTTACAATGTAATAGCTGACGCCGGAGAGCAGGTCGGTGCCGTCGATCTTCAGTGCTGCGCCGGGGGCATAGTTCTTGACAGCGTCCCAGTTATAGACGAGATCATACTCCGGATTGGCGTAATCACCCGACCATGCACGCTCCTTGCCGTTGAACTGGTCATTCTTGGCACCCCAGACAGTCTTGTTGTTTGTACCGACTGCCGTGAAGCTCATGACCTTCTTGTTCTTCTCGTTCTTTCCGGCGTAGAAATAGCCCTTGTAGGTCTTGCCGTCGATCACGAGCGTAGCTTCTGCGGAGGAGGCTGCCTGCTTCCAGGTGCCCTTGGCATCGCCGGAGATCGAGCCGTCTGCATTCAGGTTGATCGTCTTGTAATGGATGATGACACCGTCCGTTGCATTGCCGTGATTGATATACTCATATTTGCCGACGATGTCGTTCTCATTGTAGCCGCCCTTGGACAGCTTGTCACCCGCATATTCAAACGGAGTTACGACCGGCCAGCCGTCTGCATTGAAGTACATCTGATGCACACGCACCTCGTGTCCCTCGCCGCCGTCATCGAATCTGGCGTGATACAACAGATACCACTGGCCGTCATCATCCCGCAGCACGGAATTGTGACCGCACGCCATATAGGCTCTGTCAATGGTGGAGAATTTATAGTTGCCCATGACCTTAAGGCCGACAGTGTCCAGGTTGGTATTGGCGCTCAGAACTGCCTGATGGCCTGCCGGATCTGTGAAAGGACCGAGCGGCGACTTGGAACGGGTCACACGCATGTTATAGCCGCCTGTCGAAGTCAGACCGCCGTAGGTCGTCCACAGGTAATAGTAGCCGGTCTCCGGATTGTAGTCGATGAACGGACCCTCACCGGACTTGAAATAGCCGCCGGCGATCTTAGTGCCAAAATAGCTGTCCACCATGCGGCCATCCGAAGTCGTGCCGGTCTTGGGATGGATGCAGCGGCCGGTCTTAGGATTAATCTCAAGCGTGAAGATACCGCCAGACCAGGAACCGTAGGTCATATACATCTTGCCGTCTGTACCGTAATAAATGGTCGGGTCGATGGCGTTCGGGAAGAGATTGTTGTTGAAGTCATGGTTGCTGAACCACTGGTTGTTATATGTGACCTCGCCCTTTTCAATCAGCTCATCGATGTTAGTGGTGGTGTATTTGCGGTTAACACGCTTGGTGTCGCTGGTCACGTAGCTGTCATTGTCATAGAAACCGGAATAGATCAGCGTATCGCCGAAGGTATACGGTCCCTGGATGTTCTTCGCCCATGCATAGCAGATAACGGAGCGCTTGTAGGTCGAGCTGGTGCAGAAGTACATCACATACGCACCGGTGGTGCCGTCCTTGCACTGGAAATCGGGATTCCAGATCACGTCCGGTGCCCATACCGCAAAGCCGCCCTTGCAGTCCTCGAGATCCTCGCCGGCCCAGTTGAACGCCTTTTTGAGATTCTCGGAGAGATTGCCGAACTCGACGTTGTTGGTACGTGCATAGCCGTTGGTAAAGCGATCCCAGTTGATGAGATCATTCGACCGCGCTGCTTCGATGTGTGAACCGAAGACGTAGTAGGTCTTACCGTCCTTGACTACGGACGGGTCGTGGACGGATACCCTGCGCCCTCCGGCATTGACGTTCAGTGCATGCATGCCCGATATGGTCAGACCCAGTGCAAGGAGTAGCGCAGTCATTCTTCTTTTCTTCATTTAATAACCCCCTTGTCAGGTTGATTGGTTTACCCTTTCTTCCGGGTTACTTCTATTATACCGACTTGCTGTGGATTTGTCTATTTCATATCCTATCCAATATCAACGGTTTTTTCATACACCCCAATATTGGATATGCGGTATTGATGCAAAGAAGTGCTGAATTTATTATACAATTCTGCATACCAAAGACAATGACTGTCAAAACATATCCCGAACTGCTGACATCCGTGTATAGCAGAAATTCAAAAATGCGGCTATAATAAAAGCAACAGAATAAAAATCAAGGGGGTATCCTTATGAAGAAAAGAAACCGTATCGCAGCGTGGCTGGCGGCATTGGGCGTATGTACGTCGATGGCGGCAGCGCTGCCCGTGTATGGCGCCTACGGTGTCGGCGGCACGGAAAACAACATCGTCGAGTATCTCGACCGTGGCATCTATGCCATCCGCTCAGGCAACGGCATGTTCG
>JAFXOO010000276.1 GCA_017528675.1 Oscillospiraceae bacterium
CAGAGATGTTGTGTATCGTATCCTTGTCGGAAATGCCGTGAATGAGGATTTGAAAAACATTTCCGTTGAGATCAACTGTGCAGAAAATGATGACGCTGCAAAGTCGATGTTCTGCGCTCCCACGACCGGCAGACTTCCCGAAAGCGCAGAGGAGATCGCTGTCAGCACGCTTGTGCTGGATGAATTGCATCTTCCCCATGAACTGGGGACTACTGTGCCGATCACGCTGGACGTGGACGGTGAGATCACAGAGCATGCGTTTACGCTCTGCGGATACTGGCAGGGGGAAAAGCTCGCTATGGCGCAAATTGCCTGGGTGTCAAGAGCCTTTGCAGATGAATATGCTCCCACGCCGACAGTGCCGTTCCATGCACAGGAAATCCTGACCTACGCCGGCTATTGGCAGGTGGATTTCAACTATGTCAACAGCTTTGATATTGAGGGTAAGACAGATGCACTGCTGAACAGACTGTACGGAGATCAGACAAATGCTCCTGATATCGGCATTAACTGGGCGTACACCACAAGCAGCGTGGACGGCGGTATGGTCGTCAGCGGTATCGTGATACTGCTTGTGATCTTTGCAGCAGGGTATCTCATCATCTACAATATTTTTCATATCAATATCTCAGCCAATATCCGAAACTACGGGCTTCTCAAAACCATCGGCACGACTGCAAGGCAGATTCAGCAAATGGTCAGGACACAGGCAGTGATCTATTGTGCGGTCGGTATTCCGCTCGGACTTGTCAGCGGTGTCCTGCTCGGAAATGTATTGATGCAGTCTATCGTGCGTACCATGAACATCGGCTCTATGGAAAGCTATTCGGTGAGTGCAAAGCTGCTTGTGATTCTCTGTCTGGTCTCGGCAATGTTTACTTATGAGACTGTCATGATTAGCTGCCGGAAGCCGTGCCGGATTGCCGGAAATGTATCCCCCATCGAAGCACTCCGCTACAATGATACGGACATGGGTCTGAAAATAAGCGCACGGAAAACCGGCAGGATCTCTCCGTTTTCCGTGGCAAGGAATAATATGTCCCGCAGCAGGAAAAAGACCGCTGTAGTCGTACTTTCCCTGACGCTGAGTATGGTGCTTGTGAATACGCTGTTCACGTTTCTGAATGGCGTGGATATGGAGAAGTTCATCAGTTTTCAGATCGTTGGTGATTTTGTGGTCAAACAGACAGAAACAGCTTCCATCGTGGAACCGGATGATCTGCGCAAAATCACGCCCGGACAAGTGAATGCTCTTGAACAGACAGACGGTGTTTCACAGGTGTGCCCGGTGTATTTTGAATATGGCGATCTGCATCTTTCCGGAAATGCGATGGAAAAGGCGGAGAAGCTGTATGAGAAATATGCGGACGCCGAAAAATGGGACGCAGTCTATGACAATGAGAACGATTCCCGATGGGAAAATCCGGACTTCAGTAATTACCTTGAACTGAGACTGCTTGCCAGGGGGGGCGAGTCCGGCAAGAGAAAGGGCGATTTGAGCGCCGATATTTATGGCATCCGTCCCGACCTGTTCAGTGCATTGACACCAGTCAGGGGAGAGCTTGACAAGGAGAAATTTGCAAGCGGCAGCTATGCGCTTGTCTATACAAGCTATATCGAAATTGACGACGAAGAAATCACAGATGATGATTTCTATGAGCCCGGAGATGTTCTGACGCTTTCGTGTGGCGAAAATCGCAGGGAGTATGAAGTGATGGCAGTCTGCGATATCCCCTATGGACTGAGTTCACAGCGATACTCTTTCATCTACGGTCATGTGATGATTCCTGAAAGCGAATATTTTTCGCTGACAGATAACCGCAATGCCATGTCCGTCATGCTCAATGCGAAGGAAGATCGTTATGACGATGTAGATGCGCAGATCCGGGGACTGGTGGAACAGGACAGCCGGCTTATCATGAAAAACAAGCAGGACTATGAAGCAGAATATGCCGACTTCATCAATATGTTCAAGCTGGTCGGCGGAACACTTTCGGGTATACTGGCGCTGATCGGAATTCTGAATTTCGTGAATGCGGTGATGACCGGCATTCTTTCCCGGAAACGAGAGCTTGCCATGATGACTGCGATTGGTATGACAGGCAGCCAGATGGGGCAAATGCTCATGTGGGAGGGGATTCACTATGCGGCGCTGACGGCATTAGGGTCAGTTGCGTGCAGTACACTGGTCAGCCTGCTCGCTGTGAAAGGTATTGCTGCGGATATGTTCTTTTTCAGCTATCATTTCACGCTGCTGCCGCTTGTGATATGCATTCCGGTCTTGCTTCTGCTGTCGGCGGTGATACCGTATTTTGCCTATCGGTCAATCTGCCGTGAAAGTGTCGTGGACAGACTGCGGGAGAACTGACCGGAGGATTCCGGCAGCTACGTTTCGGGTCAACCGGGCAGGGAAATGCCGGAGCGGTAGCATGCAAAGGGAGCTCTTGTACAGTTTTGACAAATTTGGATGCTGGTTCTGAAAGATTTTCCACTTGACAAAAGGTCAAGAAAGTGTTATACTATGCATAGAAACAGCAAAGAAGCTGAAAGGGAAAAACCTTTCGGCTTCTTTTTTGTTTTCCGGAAAGGGTACCGTCCGGGTCAAGAAAGAAAGGATGAGATATATGGATGTGACACAGATCATGACGCAGGTCGATTCCGAGATCTTCGGCATCTGGTACCTGATCGGCGCAGCACTCGTATTCTTTATGCAGGCAGGCTTTGCCATGGTGGAGACAGGCTTCACAAGAGCAAAGAATGCCGGTAATATCATCATGAAAAACCTGATGGATTTCTGTATCGGCACCGCCGTTTTCATGGTCCTCGGATTTGGGCTGCTGCTCGGTGAGGATGCGCTCGGCGGATTCATCGGGCTCCCGACTATGGGCATTTTTACAGATTATCAGAATTTTGACTGGTCGAATTTCATCTTCAATATGGTTTTCTGCGCCACCACAGCAACGATTGTTTCCGGAGCGATGGCAGAGCGCACGAAATTCCTCTCCTACTGCATCTATTCCGGTGTTACCTCGGCAGTCATCTACCCGATTGAAGCACATTGGATCTGGGGCGGCGGCTGGCTGTCCGACTTAGGGTTCCATGATTTCGCAGGCTCGTGTGCCATTCATATGGTCGGCGGCATTGCTGCGCTGATCGGTGCGGCGATGGAGGGTGCCCGTATCGGGAAATTCAAGCGTGACAAGGACGGCAAGGTCATCAAGGTTCGTGCCATCCAGGGTCATAATCTTACCATTGGCGCACTCGGCTGCTTCATCCTCTGGTTCGGCTGGTATGGCTTCAACGGCGCAGCGGCCACTTCTGCCGGACAGCTTGCCTCCATTTTTGTGGCAACCACCATCGCTCCGGCAATTGCGACTTTTGTCTGCATGATCTTTACCTGGGTGAAGTATGGAAAACCCGATGTTTCGATGTGTCTCAATGCGTCGCTTGCAGGTCTGGTCGGAGTGACTGCCGGCTGTGATGTAGTCGATGCAGTCGGTTCGACACTCATTGGTGTAGTGTCCGGGCTGCTCGTGGTATTCGGCGTGTGGCTCTGTGACCATGTGCTGCATGTGGATGACCCGGTTGGTGCGGTGGCAGTACACATGTGCAACGGTATCTGGGGAACGTTTGCTGTCGGTCTGTTTGCTACGACTTCTGTGCCCGGAAATGATTCGATCAGCGGTCTGTTCTACGGCGGCGGTCTGCACCAGCTCGGTCTGCAATGCCTTGCCATTCTGACTGTCGGCCTCTGGACAGCGGTTACTATCTCCGCCACCTTCTTCGTCATCAAACAGACCATCGGTCTGCGTGCGTCTGCCGAGGAGGAGATTGTCGGACTCGATCTGACCGAGCATAACCTCGCCAGCGCCTACGGCGACTTTGCGCCGGCAGCCGACACCGTTCTCCGGCAGCAGCGTCAGGCACTCCGCCACAGTGTGGATTCGAGCGAGCTCAGGGACGTTTACGGCACAGATGCCGAGCGTATCACTGCACCCGCACTGGCAGCAGCCAGGGATGTGCAGGTTATCCGGGACTCCAGGGGCGGCAACAAGTTCACGA
>JAFXOO010000277.1 GCA_017528675.1 Oscillospiraceae bacterium
ATTATATTTTCCTGCGCTGCCATCAGAAGGATGCAGCTAAAACAATTACCTTGGCCAATGATCTGATTGAAAAAGAGATCAGGGTCTATTTTGATTGTGCTGACTCCAAGACTGAACATACGCCGACGGAGATCTCGGCAGCCATCAAGAACGCCAAGCTCTGCGTTTTTGTTTTATCAGCTGAGGCTTTGGAAGATCTCGATTTCCGCATCGCTTCCCTGAAGCTGCTCGGCTCCAAGGGCACGACCGGAACACAGGCATCCTTCATGGAGCTCTTTGAGGGCGACACCGACAAAATCAAGGAGCTGGAGCGCAGAATTGCCGCAGAAATGGGCTTTGATGCAGTCGTTCCAGTATCCGGCCAGACCTACTCCCGCAAGGTGGATTATCAGGTTTGCTCTGTCCTTGCCGGCATTGCACAGTCTGCGATGAAGTTCTCCAACGACATCCGCCTGATGCAGAGCTTCAAGGAGATGGAGGAGCCGTTTGAAAAGAGCCAGATCGGTTCGTCGGCTATGGCCTACAAGCGCAACCCGATGCGTGACGAGCGTATCACCTCGCTCGCCCGTTATGTGATGTGCGATGTACTCAATCCCGCCTTCACCGCCGGCACGCAGTGGTTCGAGAGAACGCTCGATGATTCCGCTAACAAGCGTATTTCCGTGGCTGAGGCTTTCCTCGGCGTGGATGCAATCCTGAATATCATGCTCAATGTCACCGATCCGGAAAACGGCTTTGTCGTTTACGAGAAGATCATCCGCAAGCGTGTGATGGCAGAGCTGCCGTTCATGGCAACCGAGAATATCATGATGGATGCCGTCAAGAAGGGCGGCAACCGTCAGGAGCTCCATGAAAAGATCCGCCAGTACTCCATGCAGGCAGGCGCAAGAGTCAAGCAGGAGGGTCTGGACAACAACCTCTGCGAGCTGATCCTTGCCGATCCGGCGTTCATGATCTCCAAAGAGGAAATGGATGCCATCATGGCACCGGAGAACTTCATCGGACGCTGCCCGCAGCAGGTCGAGGAGTTCATCGCCAACTGCGTAAAACCTGTCCTCGATGCCAACGGCGTATCAGACGACAAGGCCGAGATCAATGTATGACAGGATGCTGGCCGGCGCCATCCGGAAAGCGGTTTCTCTGGCAGTTCCGCTCACCCTGCTGCTGACCGGCTGCCAGTACTATCCGCCGACACTCCGCCACGAGGAGCGTGACCTTGAGCTGCATGAAACACTCCTCCTGAAAGTGCATCTGAGCGGTGATTTCAGTGACGCCGAACCGGTCTTCCGGGACGGCACGGCAGATATTCCCGCAATCAGCGGCAAGATCGGCGGCGCCGTCTTTCTTGACCAGTCCGCCGTCTACAAGGCATCACTGACCTTCTCCTACGACGGGAAGGCGCTCACGCTGATGGATATTCCGGAAGAACAGCTCATGCTGGTGTATTGCAGCCGTGACGGAAAGCAGACCTATCCGCTGAAGGATGCCCGCCTTGATACCCGGAATGACACGATCACCGGCGAGGTGTGGGAGCTTGGTTACTATCTGCTTGTGGATGCCCGTGCCTATCACTACGATGAAATCACAGAAGCCCAATCACAATAAGGAGTTATGCATGTTCACGCTATTCAAGACCGAAGGTGCTGCCCGCCGCGGGCAGTTCGAGACCGTACACGGCACATTCCAGACACCGTGCTTCATGAATGTCGGCACCTCTGCCGCCATCAAGGGCGGTATCTCCTCGCCGGAGCTGGCCGATCTGAAATGCCAGGTGGAGCTCTGCAACACCTACCACCTGCACCTGCGTCCGGGCGATGAGGTCATCCACAAGATGGGCGGTCTTCACAAATTCATGAACTGGCACCGCCCGATTCTGACAGACAGCGGCGGATTTCAGGTATTTTCTCTTGCCAAGCTGCGTAAGATCAAAGAGGAAGGGGTCTACTTCCAGTCCCACCTTGACGGGAAGCGGATTTTCATGGGTCCGGAGGAAAGCATGCGCATCCAGTCGCACCTTGCCTCGACAATTGCCATGGCATTTGACGAATGTGTAGAGAATCCGGCACCGTATGACTATGCCGCACGCTCCTGTGAGCGCACAACACGCTGGCTCTACCGTTCCCGGGATGAGTTGCAGCGCCTGAGCATGGCACCGGATACGATCAATCCCAGGCAGATGCTCTTTGGCATCAACCAGGGCAGCACTTTCGAGAAGCTGCGTATTGAGCACATGCAGGCAATCCGTGAGCTGGATCTCGACGGCTATGCCGTCGGCGGTCTTGCCGTCGGTGA
>JAFXOO010000278.1 GCA_017528675.1 Oscillospiraceae bacterium
AAGGCCACTGCGATTGATCTTGGTCCAGTATAGGCCTCCTTGGTGATGATCGCAGACGGATAGGCTCGCCTAATCCCAAATATCATTCTGATCCTCATGATCATGAGATCACATGGGAAAGAGGATTTCCGCATTTGGGTTCACCTATCAATTACAGGGATGGAATTGTTCCGGAGTTTAAAAACTTTGTTATTTCAACGGAAGAGGTGCGTAAAGCTATGCCTGACTTTCAATTTGAATCCATTTCAGAGATGAAGCAAAGCATCCTCTGGGGCGGTGAGGTATGCTTTGCGTATCAAGGAAGTGACTATGGCATTTTCCGGGCAAAAAATAAGATCATACTGAATTGCGGTGAAATGGATGAGTGGACTTTTGAAAATGTGGATGCACTTTTAAATCATCCGCTGAACGGTGAGCTTTTGAAGGATGTGCTGATGAAAGCCGAAATCACCTGGCGGAATATCTGAACTCCGAAAAAACACAAACCCCCGGTCCAGTTGCCTGTACCGGGGTTCTTTGTGTTGGGTTACCAAAAATGTTATCACATTTCATTTTGGGCAACACCGCACAGAGCTGGTGGTGCAGATGCGCAGTCAGATTTTTCGTCAGATTGTATAGAAATGACGCCGCTTGGCTGGCGCCCAGCAAGGAATTTCTGTGCAAGATGACGGAAAAGATGCAAGCAGATGTGCCGCCAAGCCGCCAGGCGGGCTTTGTGCGGTATTGCCCTAAGTTCCTGGAAGCACATGGAGGACGATGTTGTTCCGGCAGAGAGCATCAAGCATACCATGGCATCTTGACTTTGGCAGAAAAGCGTGATATAATTACAAAAAACGGTTATGTCTGCAAGGGCGGGGGAAGTGCAGGAGGCGGAAAATGGATCCCCAAAAACGAGGACGCCGAAAGATTTAAGGGACAACCAAATACGATTAAAGTAACAAGAGACAAACACGGTGTTAAACGTGAAACGGTGATAGGGAAAAGTGGACTTGCAATTCGTGAAAGACATCATACGAACCATAATAGACCAGACAAGCATTCAGAACCACATGATCACATAATCACTTGGGATAATTTGGATGAACATCCGGAGCCCGGCCCGCCGATCAACTATAGCGAAGATGCAATACCTGATCTGCATGATTTTCTGGAGTTTGAACTGATCGAACCAAACTTGATCGAGTTACTTGATAATGGAGGGAAAAGATCTATGCAATCATTCGTTGATTCAAAGCAATATGAGGATGGCGACCGATTCACATCCATCAGCGACTTCAAGTGGTCGATCCACTGCGGCGCTGAGATCGAATTTGATTATCATGGACAGCTTTACACGATCGTTCGTCCGGAGGGACATATCAATATTGCAAAGGCCTTTCGTCCGGATACGGAGCTTGAAAGCGATGATGTCGAAGATATCCTGAACTACAGGATGGATGACGGTAAAATGCTGCGTGAGGTTCTCACAGAAGTCACAGACGTTATCAGAACTGTCTGAAAGCCGAAATCACCTGGCGGAATATCTGAACTCCGAAAAAACACAAAGCCCCGGTACAGTTGCCTGTACCGGGGTTCTTTGTCTTGTGTTACCAAAAATGATATTGGCTTAGACACGTGGGTTTGACCTTCACCCATTATTTTGAAGACAGGGCGTAAGACTTTCGTATTAGGCTAATTAGCAGTATTACGCTTCTTGCATCGTATATTTGGTTTTCAAGTTGTTAAACCAGCTAAATTCGATCTCACCCTGTTTCTGTAACCTTCCTACCACAATTCCGGGATCAACCCCCACCTTTTTGGAAAACTGCACAATTGCTCGCTCCGTGTATCTATCATGATACTTTTCGGTAAAAGCAGTATAATCCGACATTGGAATCAGTTGATCTCTTGCGAACGCATCAGCAGCTCTTTCTTCTTCACTCGTTGTGGCTCTGTCATTAAAAATATGCCCTAATATGACATGACCAAGCTCGTGGAACAAGCTGAACCAAAACTTATCTGCATCTTTTCCTCGAACAGTTAAACCTACTATTATTTTTTTGTTATCCACAAAAGAAGCACCGTGTAAAAATGAGCCCCCTATGTGAGGCAAATAAACAATAGCAATACCGCAATCTGCCAAAAGTGAAGTGAGACGGGGGCAAAAGTCGGAAGGCAAATCTACTGTCATCTCACGTATCTCCGGCAGTATTTGCTCCAACTTCTGAACATCAATCAAGCTTGTTTCTCTGCTTCTTGCTTCAATCTTAGCTCTTTGTGCCCACGCAAGCAAAGCATAATCGCCCTTTTCCGTTTCGGATAAGCGACGATATGCGATTCCACTAATCCTATCATCCAAGACAAGTTTTAGAGCAGTTACCTCAAAGAACTTTCGTAAAGAAAAAACCCTCTCTACTTTCTTTTTTGTATCGTCAACCCATCCTAATTTTGACATTTCTGCATAGGGGAATTTTTTTACAATTTCAACATCTTCATCTATACGGTTTTCTTCTTCTGCTCGCTTCAACTTTTCACGATATATTGCCTCAAGATTGCTCCAATAACTCGAAGGAACACCAAGGACGAACTCCAATTTCAAGGCTACGTCAGGAGTTAGTTGAACCTCTCCATTAATCAGCTTACTAATATGCTTTTCTGACATTTCCATACGAACAGCAAATTCTTTTTGCGTCATTCCTCTATCATCAAGCTGTTCTTTAATCGTAACTCCCGGTGGGGTCGCTATAAAATGACGGCTCTTTACCATAACTATCCCTCCCAAAATGTTAATGGTAATCTACAATTTCCAGAATCAGTGCAACCTCAATATAACCATTCTTCTCTTGAAAAACAAGTCTATACGGGTGCACAAGATCCATTGCATATTGGCCTTTTCTATCACCCGTTAAGGCATGACATCTGCCAATATGTAACTGAACAAGCATTCCAATAGAATCGGCAGCCGCTATCTGATCTATTCGAAGCTGTATTTTCTCAGCCATTTGACAACCATATTGCTTTTCCGCAGTTCGTACATCTGTGCAGACCTTTTCAAGTTTCTTTGTTTTATACTCGATTTTAAGCAAATGATCACCACACTGTCTTTTTGTTTTTCTCCTTATTTATATTCTAACATAGATTTTTTATTTTGTCAACTAAGAATTTACCTCTAAGGTAAATTTTATGAGATTCCGTTTTAGGATTCTTCTACTAACTCTTGGCCGGCAAAAAAGTTGATGAAAAATTGCAATATCAATTGCTCATCTGCTTGTTCAACAAAGTTGGTCAGGCTGAAATCTACGATTTCCTCTCAAATGTTGTTTCCAATAAATAGGACAAGTTCCTCCCGTGATTCACAATTCGGAATCCATGTCAATTTCGTATCAAAGTCATACGTCAAATAACCGAAATGGATCAACATAGTCAACACATCATCCGCACTGCAGAACGAGGACATGTCATTCTGGAATTTCGTCGGATTGATCGGTACACGTTCTCCATCAAGCAGTTTCTTCCATTTTTCACGAAGCCCCCGAAAATTCATGCGAATACATTCACGGATCGTATCCCTAGCTTCTGCTGCGATCCCAATATGCTGCATCTTGCCGCCCAGCACCGCATTCACGACTGCATACGGATGATAAACCGCTGAACGATCCACGCAATAGCCGCCACACCATTCTTTTATCTGCTCCGGATCACAATGGTGCTTCCGGCAAAGCTCTGTGACTTCTGCCTCAGTAAAGCCGGTAAACTCAGCAAATGGTGCCGCAAAAGTCATCGTAACCTCTGTGAACATATCCAGTGACAACTGATTCCCCAGTTTCTTGACCGGCAGAACACCTGTCAGGTAGGCAAGCGCAACATAGCTCTTGTCCTTTAACAAAACCAAAAGGAAATACAGATAGGTTTCCAACTCATCAGAAGTAAATCGCTTTGACCTGATGATACACTCCCAGTCGTCGATGATGAACACAAACGGTCGCTTATATTGGTCGAAATGATGCTCCATGACGGTAAGCAGCGACGGATAGCGAGGCATTCTGAAATCTGGATATGCTTCTACTATTTCTTTTGTGATATCCTCACTGAGAGATTGAAGCAAATTCTGCATGGAATCCGCATTCTTCATGCAGCTTGCCATTTGAATATGAACGACATCATACCGATTCAGATGCTTTTCAAATGACGCTGCACCAGCGATCCGGAAACGGGAGAACAAATCTTTGGAATCGCATCCCCAGCTATAATAGGCGGTCAGCATATCTGCTGCCATAGACTTGCCAAAGCGATGAGGGCGGCAAAAACAGATGTATTTCTGCTCGGTGCATAAGACTTGATTTGTTTGTTCTATCATTCTCGTTTTATCCACATAGATTTCAGAATTGCCCGCTTGCCGGAAAGCATCGTTCCCGGGATTCAGATAAATGCCCATATCCACTGCCTCCATCTGTATTTTTCATATTATACCACAGATCAGACGGATTGTAAAGATACCTGATGTTCAGCCTCCAGACCAACGGGATAGCTGCCCAATTACTCTTAAGGCAACACCGCACAAAGCCCGCCTGACGGCTTGGCGGCACATCTGCTTGCATCTTTTCCGTCATCTTGCACAGAAATTCCTTGCAGGGCGCCAGCCCAGCGGCGTCATTTCTATACAATCTGACGAAAAATCTGACTGCGCATCTGCACCACCAGCTATGTGCGGTGTTGCCTTAACATACATTTCAGACTGACATGCTATCATGTTGTAAAATACAATATGAGGTGCCTACTATGTCAAAACATACTCAGACGGAAATACAGGAAGCCGTGCAGCTCTATGCAGACGGCTTACCGCTCAAAGATATCCTACGGGAATATGCTATCTCAAGATCCACGTTATACCGGTGGATCCGACAGCAGCCAAACAGAACGGAAAAAGAATTCAGCCTGCAGAGTTACCGCAGACTGGAAAAAAGACTGAATCAGGCAGAGGAACAGCTCAGGTTTATCCGTGAAGCCCGCTGCTTCTCTGAAATCAACGCAGAAACCCGGTTGGCTTCCGCCGAGGAGCTCTACAGACAGGATCCCACAATCAGTATCCCGCTTCTCTGCAAAGCGATGGAAATCCCCAAAGGAACACTCTACAACCGCCTGTTTCGGGGGAAACACGGTTCTACACTAGCTTTGCAAAGAAGAAAGGAGCTGCTGCCGCTCATTGAAGCAGTCTATCATGAAAGTAATGAAACCTATGGTGCCGGAAGAATCGCTGCTGTGCTAAAAGGACAGGGCATCAACGTTTCTCAGAAGCTGGTGGCTTCGGTGATGCACGAAAATGGGATGTTCAGCATCTGCGGAGGCGCAAAACAGCAATATCTGCAAAGCGTAAAGCAACGCAGGAATTTGCTGCAGCAGAAATTTACCGTTTCTCATCCAAACGAAGTCTGGGTCAGCGATGTGACATTTTATCGACTCAGGAAACGGAAATACTACATCTGTGTGATACTGGATCTTTATGCAAGAAAGGTGATCGCATGGAAAATCGGCATAAAGAACAGTACGCAGCTCACAAAAAGCACCTTCAAGGCAGCATTTCTTGCTCGTGAACCACTGGAGGGGCTGCTCTTTCATTCTGATAACGGCAGTAATTATATCTGCAAAACATTTTCCGATTATCTTAAATCCCTCGGCGTCATACAATCCTTCTCAAAAACTGGTACGCCATATGACAATTCTGTCTGTGAAGCGTTCTTTCACACATTGAAAAACGAAGAGCTCTATCGCAAAGACTATACCTCCGAACAGCACATGCGAGAGAGCATTGCCGCCTTTATGGAGTATTATAATGCCAAGCAGCTGCATTCTGTACTGCATTATGTGACACCGGATCAGTACGAAGCCGCCTATTATAGGACAAATACTCAAAGCAATAATGAGACACTTTAGTTCAAATACGGCATTTTGCAGCGTTTACAGCCAGGATTTTGATTGTTTTCGATAATTTGTCTCATTTGGGCACAGGACGGAAATCGCCCATGTAAAGGGATTTGTATAAACCAAATGCCCCCGCAATCGAACAAAACAGTTCGAATTACGGGGGTAGATCATATGGAGCTGATGACCGGATTCGAACCGGTGACCTACGCCTTACCAAGGCGTTGCGCTACCACCTGTGCCACATCAGCGCTGTCGTTTGACGACTTATATAGTATACCACATCCGGACGGATTTGTCAAGTGTTTTTTCAAAAAATTTGAAAAATATTTCTTGTCACCTGTCCGAACCCGGAAATGCAGCAAAAAAGCTTAGATACACTTCACTGCATCTAAGCTCTTTGCTCAGTCGAGGTGACAGGATTCGAACCTGCGGCCCCTACGTCCCGAACGTAGTGCTCTACCAAACTGAGCCACACCTCGTTTACAACTATTACAGTATACCACAATTCAGACGATTTGTAAAGAGGTAAAGTGCATAAATTTCAAAAAACTTTTTTGGCTTTTTTGTTGACTTTCTTTACGGTTTGTGTTATAATATTAAATATATACTATACGGAAGTATTGTCAGCCCGGCGATGCGGCGCCCGCTGCGGGAGCCGTGTGTGCTTTCTGCCCCCAAAAACCGCCAGGATGCGTTGATTACCAGTGCATCGGCATTCCCGGAGCAGCGACCGGCAGGCTGACTTTACGGCTGTATTGCGATACACTTGCAAAAAAGAAAGGATGATCACAATGGCTCGCTATGACTATTCAGAAGCCAACTGTCCCGAAATCGAAGCACTCGCTGACCTCTGCACCGCCGAATTCCCCATCAATCCGGAGCTCTACACCCAATATGACGTCAAGCGTGGGCTTCGTGATCTCAACGGAAAGGGCGTGCTCGCCGGTCTGACGCACATCGGCAATGTCTGTGCCACCAAAATCGTGGACGGCCAGAGCGTCCCCTGCGACGGAAAGCTCTATTACCGTGGCATTGATGTCGAGGATCTGGTCAACGGCTTTTCTGCGGACGACCGCCCCGGCTTCGAGGAAACCACCTACCTGCTCCTGTTCGGGAAGCTGCCGGACAGACAGCAGCTTGCGGATTTTTCGAGAAAGCTCGCAGAGCTGCGCTATCTGCCGGCCATTTTCACCCGTGATGTCATCATGAAGGCTCCAAGCGACAACATGATGAATACCCTCGCCAAGTGTGTGCTGGCGCTCTATTCCTACGATGCCAAAGCGAACGACATTTCCATTCCGAATGTCCTCCGCCAGAGCCTGTCGCTGATTTCGCTGTTCCCGCTGATTTCTGTGTACGGCTACCAGGCCTATCACTTCAAGGCCGGCATGAGTCTCATCATCCGCCAGCCGAATCCGAACCTGTCTCTGGCGGAGAATATTCTCTACATGCTCCGTCCGGACTGTCATTTCACCCCCCTGGAGGCAAAGCTCCTTGACCTGGCGCTTGTGCTGCATGCCGAGCACGGCGGCGGCAACAACTCCACATTCACAGTGCATGTTGTCTCCTCCTCCGGCACGGACACCTACTCCGCAATTGCCGCAGCGCTCGGTTCGCTCAAGGGGCCGAAGCACGGCGGTGCCAATATCAAGGTCTGCCAGATGTTCGATGACCTGATGGAGCATGTCAAGGACTGGGAGGACGAGGATGCACTGCGGGAATA
>JAFXOO010000279.1 GCA_017528675.1 Oscillospiraceae bacterium
CCACGAACCACAGCAGCACGATGCCTGTGGCGATCTTCATGGAGCCTGCCTTCTTCCAGCGCATGTCCTCGAAGCCTTCCATCGGATGGGTGACAGCATGCCTGACCCATTGTCGGTTGGTTAAATCCATCATGGCCTGTCACTCCTCCTCTCCCGGCGTCGCCTTTGTCAGATCATACTCTGCATTCGGCTTGTGATGCTTCTTCACATACCAGCTCAGCACGATGATACCTGCGATGATCAGCACAATGCCGATCACAAGCTGTGTCATATGTTCGCTGAGCCATTCCTGCCGGTAACCCTCAAATGCCCGGTTATAGCGGTAGGGCGAATCTGCGAGCTTGGCATACTTCATCGAATCCTTGTAATTTCCCTGCACGAGGTAGGCTGCTGAAATGCCGAGGAACGCCCGGCGGTAGTTGCCGTCATATTGCAGCACCTTGAACCACGGGTCGAGCGCTTCCTCATAATAGCCGTCATTATACAGCACCGTTGCCTCGTGAACAATGGAGCCGAAATCCGTCTCCTCGAACACGGTCACGGTATTCTTCCGGGCATCCAGTACCAGGATTTCGCTCCCGGAGGATTCCACTGCCGAAACCTCCGTAAAGCCGCCGAGCTGCTCGGATGTACTGCCGAAGATGAACAGCAGATTGCCCTCCTCATCATACTGGAACACACGCCCTGTCGTCAGATCGAGGCAGTTGATATTGCCGTCATCCGAGATCTCGATGTCGCAGATCATGGACTGGTAGTTTTTGCTCGTATTGGCATCCCAGACCGACTGGATATCGCCCCAGGATGTCTCCAGGCTCGCAAACAGGTTGTTGCCCGCCGGGTTGAGCTTCTTGACAGTGTCCTTCCTCTGCGAGGTGGACTGGGTACAGGTGTAGATAAAGCCCTCATCATCAAGATCAAAGTTGGTAATGCCCGAAGGCACCGTTCTTGCCTGCCGGGAGCGCATCTCGTCGGTCGAAATCAGCTTCCAGAAATAATTGGTGATGACCTGAGACGTCGCTTCCACGGTATTGGCACCGTAGTAGCCCTTGAAATTTCCCTCGGCATCGAACATTGCCGCACCGGTCGTGATGTTGCCGAGTACGACGTAGATATTCCCTGCCTTGTCTGCAATGACCTTCTGCGGCAGGAATGTCAGCTCTGCGGAAAACAGCTCCGAATCCGGCTTTGTGACCTCAAGCTGCACCTTTCCGTCCGTATCAGTGACAAGCACACGGGAATTGCTGTAGTCGGCAATATAGATCAGCCCGGATTCCGGAGAAACATAGATTCCCTCCGGTGCCTTGAGTTTTGTCGTGGAGCCGTCCGGCATGATGAATTCCTCCATCACCCGGATGACCTTTGTGACGCCTGCGTCTGTCACAACAATGCGGTTGTTCTTGGTATCCACGATGTAGAGCTGGTCTTCAGTATCCCGGAACAGATCAGAGGGTTCTGAAAAATTCCCGATCCCAAGATCATCACCGCTCACCGAACGGGTTGCCATATAGCCCGCCTGGGACGGAATCGCCTCCTCCCAGCGGTCGTAGTTGTACACATCGTAATGCTCATCCGCCGCAGCCGTAATCCCTGTGAGTACGCTGCCGGCGAACGCAGCAGCAAATGCTGCCGCTGCAATGCGTTTCATCTGCCTGCGCATCATGCCACCCCCTTAATCCTTGATGCCGGAGTGCGCCATCGTTTCGATGACGTTCTTCTGGGCAAGCATGAAAATGACAATCGGCGGCACCAGCATGAATACCGCTCCCGCAGACGCCACGCCAAGTCTTGCAAGACCGGCGCTGCCCGCCTGTGTAATGACAGTCGGCAGGGTCTTGAGCGCTTCATTGTACACGAGCGTACCGCCCTGGATATTCCATGCCGCCTGGAACGCAAAGATAATCATGGTCATGAGCGCCGGCTTCTGGTTCGGCATCACGATCTTCCAGCAGATGGTGAACATGTTCGCACCATCCACCTTTGCCGCCTCGATCATCGCATCTGGTACCGTGGACATGGACTGCCGCATCAGGAACAGACACATCGGTGATGCCACTGAAGGCAGAATCAGCGCCCAGTAGGTATTGATCATGTGCAGCCGTGCCATGACGATGTACTGCATGATATAGATGACATTTGACTGATAGAGCAGTGAGGTGACAATGACCTTGTTCAGGAAATTTCCGCCCGGCACCTTGCATTTTGCCAGTACAAATGCCGCCATTGATGCAAAGACACACTGTGCCACTGTCACGCACACCGTGACAAAGACCGAGTTGAACACATAACGGGAGAACGGCACCCACATCTCGGAGAGTGTCTCGAACATATCCCGGAAATTGTCCAGCGTCGGATCCATGACATAGAGCTTCGGCGGGAAGATGAACAGCTCATGCACGGGCTTGATGGACATGATGAGCGTCAGGTAAATCGGGAACAGCATGAACAGGCCGAGAAACAGAAGAAATGCAAAAATCGCTATATTGCCTGCCAGCCGGCTGCCGACCGCCTTATTGGAGCCCTTGACAGTTTCAATTGTTCTTGCCATGCAAAGGCCTCCTTAATCCATGAATTTGCTCAGCAGTCTGCTGATGAGCTTGTTGCACAGAAGCATCACGACGAACAGAATCATACAGATTGCCGAAGCATACCCCATCTCATACCGTACCCAGCCGTAGTCATAGGCATGGGTCATGATGGTGTGTGCCTTGTAATCCGTACTCGGAAAGCCTACGAGCGTCTGCGCAACGGTGCCGGCGGTAAAGGAACCGACGATCTGCATCACCGCTGCAAACATGAGCTGCGGCCCCATCGAGGGAATGGTGATGTAGATGAGCTCCTGCCAGCGGTTCCTGATGCCTTCAATGGCACCGGCCTCATACATGCTGCGGTCGATGTTCTGGAAGCCCGCACGCAGTGCCAGAAAGCCCGCACCGAGCGAAATCCAGAGCTGTACCACGATGACAGCACCGAGAATGTAATTGGCATCCGTCAGCCATTGGATGGGCGACGTGATGAGTCCGAGATTGAGCAGCAGCGAATTGAGATAGCCGTAGGTATCACCGGAGAAAATGAGCTGCCATGCAATATAGACATTGGCCATCGACGGCGCATAGAAAATGAGCGTGAAAATGGTCTTGAGACGGGGGTGCAGCTCATTGATGAGCCACGCCAGCAGAAAGCACAGCGCATAGCTCAGCGGCCCTGTGAAGATCGCAAACACAAGCGTCACACGGATGGACTGCACAAAAATCGTGTCGTTCAGGAAGAGTGTGGTATAGTTGGACAGCCCGACAAATTTCGGGAGCTGTACCATATCAAAATCCGTAAAGCCCATCGGCAGTGACATCACGACCGGAATGATCGTGAACACCAGGAAGATGAGCATAAACGGTGCCATCATCAGATAGCATTCCTTGCTTTGTTTGATCCGCAGCCAGAGCATATGGCGCTCCTCTGCTTTGGAGCGCTTGCCGATTTCATTTGGATCCAATCGGATCGACCTCCTTTCATCGGGTTTCTTTGAGATCACGCTTTCTTGAAGCCTTTTTCAGTGATGAGGGAAGCGAGCCCCATCACCAGTACAATGGCAAAAATGCCGCAGAGAACGCTGACGATCAGCGGGGAGTTCACTTCCGTATCTGCCGTTTCAAACACCTTGGAAATCAGCCAGATAACAGCGTTTGCAAGCCCGGAGAACAAGGCTGTCAGCCCCTCACAGACCGGAGCAGTCCTTTCTGACAGAAAGCCGGACACTTCCGACTCGGTCAGGAAGGTATGCAGATGCGTTGCAGCGGAAACCGGCAGCAGCGGCAGTTGATTGTACGCACTGTGCATCAGGTTGCATGTGACGCAGAACAGGAACGGGAACAGCATACAGCCTGTCCTTCCGTAATGTTCGCCCTTGAAGTAATGAAACACGCCCGCAAGGATGCCGTACAGCGCCAACAGGAGGATCCCCCTCACCAGAGCTGGTACACCGTGCAGCAGGCTGACAACGATAAGCGGAATCACGCCGAGCCCTGTCAGGATCGCATCCGGCAGAAATGTTTCCATCAGTTCCTCAAATGACAGTATGAAAAACGCGATCAGTGCAACTGCGGCTATGACGTACAGGATCCGGAACAAGATACGGACAAATTTGAACATGCCTTCCGTAAAGCCCTCCAGCGGA
>JAFXOO010000280.1 GCA_017528675.1 Oscillospiraceae bacterium
GCAGTCAGATTTTTCGTCAGATTGTATAGAAATGACGCCGCTGGGCTGACGCCCAGCAAGGAATTTCTGTGCAAGATGACGGAAAAGATGCAAGCAGATGTGCCGCCAAGCCGTCAGGCGGGCTTTGTGCGGTGTTGCCTTAAGCTTTTTGTCGGCTTGCGCCGACTCAGGAGGGGCTGCTCGCCCCTCCTAAACCACCCTCGGCAGGGCGGTGACCGCCCTGCACCCGCAGGTTTTATTCTGCTAAGTTGTTAGCATTGCTCCCCGCCCCCGCCTTATTCGGTGGGGTCGAATTCCTCGAAGTCGTCATCCGCCGAAATATCCTCCGAAGGGGACGGCATCTCGATGGCAGCAGATTCCTCGCCGGATTCCATAGCTTCCTTTGCACCCGCAGCGGCATCCTCATCGTCATCATCGGATGCAGAGAGGTCGATCTTGTCGATCTGTTCGAGGATCTTGGCCTCGATCTCCTTGCGGAAGCTCTCGTCCTCGTTCATCTTCTTCTTGACGGAATCACGGCCCTGGCCGATCTTCTCACCGTTGTAGCTGAACCAGGAGCCGCTCTTCTTGACGATCTCCAGATCAACTGCAAGGTCGATGATCTCGCCGTCACGGTTGATGCCCTGGCCGTAGATGTTCTCGAATTCGCACTCACGGAAGGGCGGTGCGACCTTGTTCTTGACGATCTTGACCTTCATCTTGTTGCCGACCGGCACGCCGTTTTCCTTGAGCACTTCGCCCTTGCGGACATCCATGCGGATGGTGGCATAGAACTTCAGCGCACGGCCGCCGGGGGTTGTCTCCGGGTTGCCGTACATCACGCCGATCTTCTCACGGATCTGGTTGATGAAGATGGCAACGCAGCCGGTCTTGGCCACAACAGAGGTCAGCTTCCGCATTGCCTGGCTCATCAGACGGGCAAGCTGGCCGACATGATTGTCGCCCATTTCACCGTCAATTTCGGCCTTTGTGGTCATGGCGGCAACGGAGTCCACAACGAGCACATCAATGGCGCCGGAGCGCACGAGCTGCTCGGCAATTTCAAGCGCCTGCTCACCGGAATCCGGCTGGGATACGAGCAGATTGTCAATGTCTACACCAAGCTGCTTGGCATATTTCGGGTCGAGTGCATGCTCAACGTCGATGAATGCCGCTTCGCCGCCCATCTTCTGCGCCTCTGCAACGATATGGAGCGCAACAGTCGTCTTACCGGAGCTTTCCGGCCCGTACAGCTCGATGATGCGGCCTCTCGGCACGCCGCCGACGCCCAGCGCCAGGTCAAGCTGCAATGAGCCTGTCGGGATGACCTCCACGTCAATCTTCTGGCGCTGACCAAGACGCATGATGGCGCCCTGGCCATAGGTCTTTTCAATCATTTTCAGCGCCGATTCAAGCGCCTTCTTCTTCTCCTCCGGCGTTGCCGGTGCCTGGAACATCAGGTTTTTCTGCTTGTCAGTTTTTGCTTTTGCCTTTGCCATGCTGTAAACCTCCGATCTGTGTTTGCAGGACGCTGCCCTGCACCTGCCGGGGGGCTGCCCCGGATCCTGTCCGCTTTGCCGCACAAAGCGGGGGAAAATCACTTATTTTATGCCCGTAACAACCCTGTCATGATGGGCGTAGTCTTTGAGAATCTGAATTGCGGAAAAGCCGTTGTCCTGTAAAATACCGGAGACAGCTTCTCCCTGCTGCTCACCGATCTCGTAAGCGAGCAGACCGCCGGGCCGCAGTGCAGCTTTCCAGCAGCTTGTGATGCTGCGGTAAAAAGTCAGTCCGTCCTCCCCTGCCGCAAGTGCCGATGCAGGCTCAAAGCGGATTTCACGCTGGAGCTGCGTCATTTCCTGCGCCGTCAGATAGGGCGGATTGCTGACGATGACGTCAAAGCTGCCGAATTCCTGGGGACTTTGCACAGTGAGCGCATTGCCCTGATGCAGGATGACCGGCAGCCTGTGGTAGGCTGCATTCCGCCTTGCATAGGCCAGCGCATCCTCGCTCAGATCAAGTGCATGCACCTGTGCATCCGGCAGATGCTTCTGCAAGGCGAGCGCAATACAGCCGCTTCCTGTGCAGAGATCGAGCACCCGCAGCTCCTGCTTTCCCTTGCACCAGTGCAGAACGTTCTCCACAAGCACCTCTGTGTCCGGCCTTGGGATGAGCACGCCTTTTCCGACAAACAGCCGCATCCCGAAAAATTCCCATTCTCCGAGGATGTATTGCAGCGGTTCACCGAATGCACGGCGCTGTGCCATGTTCCGCAGCGGGCTCTCGTCCTCTGCGGGGATGCCGGTCAGCAGCAGCTTTTCATAGCGGCATCCCGTGACCTGCTCGATCATGCAACGCACATCGAAGGCAGCATCCGGGATGCTGGCTTGTATCAGATATTCTGTCAGCTCCGCATGGAGCGCCGCTGCGTCCATCACCATCTGTCATCCTCTAAATTCTCCGGGATGCAGGGTGTGAGCGCTGCAATGGCGCATTCGATCTGGGAAGCATCCGGCTCCCGTGTGGTGATGCGCTGGAGCTGGAGTCCCGGCCAGGAGATGAATCTGGAGAGGAAGCTGGAGCTTCTGCCGGCAAACTGGATGGCTTCAAACGAGCAGCCCACCGTGATCGGCAGGAGCGCAAAGCTGCACAGGAACCGCTGCCACGGGATCGTGAACGGCACCAGACACATCACCAAAATGCTGATGAACAGCGTCAGGAAAATGAAGCTCGTGCCGCATCTCGGATGCAGCCGCACCTGCTTCTGCACGTTCTCCACCGTCAGCGGGAGCCCTGCTTCAAAGCAGGCAATGGTCTTGTGCTCGGCGCCGTGGTATTCATAGGTGCGCCGGATGTCCTTGGAGAGGCCTGTCACGGCCATGTAGCCGATGAAGATGATGATCTTGACAATGCCCTCCAGAAAGGACTGGAGAATGCGGTTTTCCAGCCCCGCAAGCCCCATGATGCCGCCGACAATCCACTTCGGCAGGAACAAAAACAGCAGCAGCGCTGCCACGGTGCTCAGGACGGTGAAAACAGTCATGATGGTGTTGACGGTCTTTTCGGTGAAGTGTGCTTCCAGCCAGAGATCGAGCTTGGAGGGCTTTTCGTTCTCGTTCTCTGCCTCGCTTCCGTCCTCGGTCATCTGCTTTTCGGCGGATTTCATCAGGCATTTATAGCCGTCCACCATCGAAAAGATAAAGCTGTACACGCCCCGGACGAGCGGGGTTTTCTTGTACCACGGCCGCTCCTTGCCGATGCCGCCCTTGATATCCCACGTTTCCACGTCAATCGTGCCGTCCGGCAGACGGCACGCCATTGCACCCTTGGAAACGCCCTTCATCATCACGCCCTCAATGAGCGCCTGTCCGCCGATCTTGCTTCTGTGTGTCGGACAGGACTGCGGTTCGGATGCAGTGGTCTTGTTTTCTTTTTCTTCCATAGACTTCCCTTCCAGATAATTGATTGCAAACAGGCCAGCGGGGGCTCCCTGTGGCTCTGTGCGCTCAAAGCCGCCGAATGGCGGCGGACTCTAAAGCGTACCAGCAACACCGCCTTGCAGCGCAAGCGGTGTTACGGACACCAGTATCAAGCCCTGTCAGTATAAGCATAATTCTGCCAGCGGGGGCTCCCCGCTATTCCGGTTTCTTGCCCGGCGGGAGCGTGATGGTCACGGTCGTGCCGACGCCTTCTTCACTGGTAATATCGAGGCTGCCGCCGTGGGCAGCGATGATTTCATCCGCCACCGCCAGACCGATGCCGGAGCCCCGGCGGGTGTGGTTGGGCTTGTAGAATTTCTCCTTGATCTTGGGCAGATCGGATGCCTTGATGCCGCAGCCGGTATCCGATACGCTCACCACGATCTTTCCCTGCCGCTCCGTTGCCTCGATGTGCACGAGGCCGCCGGGGTCGGAATACTTGATCGCATTGTCGATCACGTTGATGAACACCTGCCGGATGCGGTTTTTGTCGCCGTAGACAAAGGGCAGCATTTCCGGCTCATCGTAGGTAATGTGAATCTGCTCACGGGCTGCCTTGTCAATATAGATCAGCACCGCATCTCCCAGCTCTGCAAGGACGTCCATGGTATCCTTCTGCAATGTGAAATGGCCGCTCTGCATGCGGGAGAAATCCAGCAGCTCCTCGACCATCTGGGACAGACGCTCTGTCTCGCTGATGATGACGTTCATGCCCTTGTGGATGGTTTCGGGGTCGTTTTCGGTGTAGATCGTCTCTGCCCAGCCCTTGATTGCCGTCAGCGGCGTGCGCAGCTCGTGCGATACGGAGGAAATGAACTCGTTCTTCATCTCCTCGGTATTGGCAAGCTCGTCTGCCATGTGCGTGATGGCGGTGCAGAGATCACCAATCTCGTCATTGCCGTTGTAGCGGATGCGGAAGGAGAAATCGCCCTTGGCGAATTTGCCCGCCGCAGTACTGATCTGCGAAATCGGCCGGATGATACTGCCGACAAAGTAAATGCCCGTGATGATGAGCAGCAGCAGAATCGCCGCACAGACTATCGTTGCTGCAATGGTGATGGTCGTGACGGTCGAATCCACCTCCTCAAGAGAGGAAACCACCCGTACAGCACTGTATTCCGTCGAAAAGGACGAAATATCCATGCATACCGCCATGATTTTTTCATGATTCTCGGCTCTGCCGACCCAGTAACCGTCACCGCCGGCAGTGAGACTCTCATAATCCGGGAGTGCCGTATCTGCGGACGGTGAAAAGCCCGATGAGGTCAGCACGACTCTGCCCTTGACATTGACCGCCATCAGCTCCATCTTGTCCTTGGCGGAAAAGCTCTCGAAGGTGTTGCGCAGCTCCGGCGAGAGGTTTGTCTCGGCATCCTGTGCATAGCGGGCGAGAATGTTGACCACGCTTGTCAGCTCTGCCGTCAGCTTCTGCTTGGCACCGGCATAGTAGAAGGTCTGGATGGCGTAGACAAATGCCAGCTCCATGACCACCATGATGAGTACCAGCACACCGAGGTTGTTGGCAATCCAGCGCCGCAGCAGCGTGCGCTTTTTGGCAGGTTTTTTTCTGTCTTGCTCAGGTCTTGTCATTCCACTTATAGCCATAGCCCCAGATCGTTACGATATACTGCGGATTGGACGGCTCGTCCTCGATCTTCAGGCGGATGCGGCGGATGTTGACATCCACGATCTTGTAATCACCGTAGTAATTCTCGCCCCAGATATGGTTGAGGATGGAAGCTCTGTCGAGTGCCGTATTCTTGTTGTTCATGAAGTACTCCAGGATCTGGTATTCCACCTGTGTCAGGTCGATCGGCTTGCCGTTCTTGGCAACGGTGCGGCTCTTGAGATTGAGCGTGAACGGGCCGGATTCAATGACCGGGCTGGAATCGTCATGGCTGAAGCTCATGCAGACTCTGCGGTAGATGGCATCCACACGGGCTGTCAGCTCCGAGAGGGAGAAGGGCTTGGTGATATAGTCATCGGCACCGATCATCAGGCCGCTGACCTTGTCCATCTCCTGGGTGCGTGCGGTGAGCATGATGATGCCGAGCGTGGAGCTCTTTTCCCGCAGCCGCTTGCAGACGGTGAAGCCGTCAATGCCCGGCATCATGATGTCGAGCAGCACAATGTCGAAATTGCCGTTCTCGTCCTCAAAGGTCTGGAGCGCTGCCTCACCGCTGTTGACATCCACTACATCATAGCCGGCCCGCTTCAGGTTGATGACCACGCAGTCACGGATGACGTCCTCATCCTCGCATACTAAGATTCGTTTCATGGATCTGCCTCCTTTATTTTTGAAAATGCAATTGAAGTGTATTCTGCCTGTTCTGCCATGACGGCATCAGGTTGGATCTGCTTGCTCCTGTACAGTATTTTGCTTCTTATCTTCTTTCGCCCAAGCATGCCCCAGCAGCAGGCCTATCACTAAAAACGGGCTAACGATCAAACCTACCAGGCAATCTACTGAGATCAAAGTAGAAACTGTATCGGTGGTGTCATGTACCTCCCGGAATACGCCGGAATCGTCCTCATATACAGTATATTGCTTTGTCTTGCTAAGAGATTCCGGTGAAAGAGTTGTGCGTTCTAAAATACGCCCCTCTTTACCATTGACGGCAAACGAATAGGTCAGCAAGTAGCCTTCAACTGTCCGCTGTTCTGTCACGTGCCGATCCATGACGCCGTCTCCTCTGACCACATTATCATGGCGTTCCACTTGCTCCGTCCATGTAGTTTTCCGGGAATCAGTAAGCTCGGCTACCACTTGATAAAACTCCTTGCCGCTTTGATTTCTGCGGTCTTCTTCGGTGTTCATCAAAATTAACACATTTACTATCACCAGCACAACTATGCCTAATACGGAGACCAAAGTGAAAGGATTGAGGTAATGTGAAACGGAGCTCAGTTTCTTATTGACAGGCAAATCACTGAGTAAGAATCCAAGCACGTTATCGGCAAAATGGGATTGTTTGTGATCTGACATAAAGCTTCCCTCCTCAGCTCATAAACCGGAAGCACGGCAGCAGCCTGCCGATGCTCAGGGAAAGTGCCTGCCCCTCCTCTGCACGGGCAAGATAGGATGCTGTCCCCTTGGTATGCAGCAGGCAGTAGCCCGCCTGCAAGTGCTCGTTGGTATCCGCTTCGTCATAGGAGATATAAATGCGCAGCAGGACAGGCATGGAATCCTTCCATGCGCCGTCATATGCCACGAATTGCAGCTCGCTGCCTGTGATATCCTTGACAACGGAAACGTGGTTCCGCCAGCTTTCCGGCAGCAGAAATGCATAGCCGTCACCGGCGCTGTAGTAGCTGTAATGCTCGGTATAGACCCTTGGCTCCTGCATGGCCTTCCAGCGGGTCTGACGGATTTTGTCGGAATCGGCAGCGTCCTCGTAGCCGGGGAACGCAACTTGTACCGGGATTTCGGGGATGCCGTCACTGTCAATGTCCGTGCAGGCAAGTCCCGCACGGCGCACGGTATCCTCGACCTTGTAGCCGCAGCGTTCGAGCAGGTTGCTGAGCTGTCCGTCCTCCAGGCAGAGGATCTCTGTCTGGAGATTGGAGGTGCCGGTTGCGGCATCGACATAAAACGTTACCCTGCCATCCGGGAGCTTGCCGTAGATAAGCTGGGTGTAGTCGGTGTAGCGGTCACGGAAGCTACAGCGGTATTCGTGATAGCGCCCGTCCTCCTCAAGACGGTAAACAGCAGCATAGGCAGGGTCCTCTGCGGCTGTTGCTGCGCCGAGCAGAATCAGGTCAGGATGCTCTGCGCCGCTGCCGGAATCCGCCACGTCGAACAGCGCATAGCTGTGCGAGAGCGTCTGCTCCAGGTAGTCATCCACATAGGAATAGACCGAGAGATATTTCTCGGACTGGTTCGAGGTGGAGTAGCCGACGATGATATTGGTGCGGTCGTTCGTGCCGAGGGGCGAGATTACGACCTTTTCGATCTCAGAGCCGTCGGCGCTGCGGTCGCAGATGGACAGCCATTCGCCGTCGATACAGTCGAGAATGTTGATGCGCAGCCCGGTATCGGTCGAAGCGATGCCGTTTTTCTCGTAGAATACGATTGCCTCATCCGCCGCATCGCCGTCAATATCGGTCACGATGAACGCAGAGAGGTAGGTGCCCTTTTTGGGGTACTTCAGCCGGATATCCGAGCCGGTTGTATCCCGGAGCGCCTGGTAGATCTGTTCCTGCTGGGCGCTGAGCTTCGGGGGCGTGAGCATGGCATCCACGTTGATGCCGATGGAGCACCCCGTCATGCAGAGTGCAGCGGCACCCGCCGTCAGGCGCAGCAGGCTTTTTTTCACAGAATCAGCGCTGATCAATCGGAACATAGGATTTCTTCTTCGGGAGTGCCTTGTAGGCCGGGCGGATAATGCGTCCGCCGGTCATGAGCTCCTCCATGCGGTGTGCCGACCAGCCTGCCATGCGGGAAACGGCAAACAGCGGCGTGTACAGCTCCTCCGGAATACCGAGCATCCGGTATACAAGGCCGGAATACATGTCCACATTGGCACAGACAGTCTTTTCGATGCCCCGTACCTCCTTCATGAGCATGGGGGTGAGGCGCTCGATGGTGTCGAGGAGCCGGAATTCGGCTTCGATTTCCTTGCCGGCAGCAAGCTTGAAGGCCTTTTCCTTCAGGATGACGGCTCTCGGATCAGAGAGGGTGTAGACCGCATGTCCCATGCCGTAGATCAGGCCGGAGCCGTCGCCGGCTTCCTTTCTGAGGACTTTGCGGATATAGTCCGCCACCTCGCCCTCATTGTCCCAGTGCTTGATGTTGGACTTGAACTCCTCAAGCTGTGCGGCAACCTTGAGATTCGCACCGCCGTGCTTCGGCCCCTTGAGGGCACAGACTGCGGAGGAATAGGCGGAATAGGCATCTGTGCCGGAGGATGTCAGCACACGGCAGGTAAAGGTGGAGTTGTTGCCGCCGCCGTGCTCTGCGTGGAGCATCAGCAGGACATCGAGGAGCTGTGCTTCCTCAGGCGTGTACTGTCTGTCCGGACGCAGCATCGAGAGGATGGTCTCGGCTGTTTTCTCATCCGGGCGCAGCGGATGCATAAAGAGCGACTGGTTGTCGAAATGCTTCCGCTTGACCTGGTAGGCGTTGACCATGATGATCGGCATTTTGGCGATCAGGGAAATGGCTGTGCGCATTTCGGATTCGAGCGTGGTATCCTCGCAGTCAATCTCGTTGTAGGAATACAGCGACAGAATCGAGCGTGCGAGCTTGTTCATGATGTTGCGGGACGGTGCCTTCATCATCATATCCACGACAAAGCCGGATGGCAGGGAGCGGTGCATCGAGAGATGGTGGTTGAACGCCTCAAGCTCATCGACTGTCGGAAGATCACCGAACAGCAGCAGATAGGCTGTTTCCTCATAGCCAAAGCGGTTTTCACGTTCAGCATTGTGAACGAGGTCATAGATGTCATAGCCCCGGTAGATCAGCTCGCCCGGAATCGGCTCCACCTCGCCCTCGTTGACAACGTAGCCGTGTACGTTACAAATATTGGTAATGCCTGCCAGAACGCCTGTACCGTCACTGCGGCGCAGACCACGCTTGATGTGGAATTTGGTGTACAGATTCTGGTCAATGCGGGAATGTTCTTTCAGATGATCGCATAAACTCTGCATATCAGCATTGGAAAAGACCTTGCCCATAGGACGAACCTCCTGGTTATAAATGAAGATAGTAATACATAATACATTATACCATTTTCCGGTGGATAAGTCAAGGGGCGGGCGGTAATTTACGGCGGCACCGCAAGCCGTCTGATTGCCGTGGGAGTGACCGACAATGAAAGGAGCGTTATATGAAACGTCATTTTTTGCAGCTTCTGCTGTTTGCCTTTCTGCTGACGGCGTTGCCGCTGCTGCCGGCGCTGCTCATCCGGCCTGCTGCCGTGCCGGAGCCTGCGGAACGGATTGCGGCAACGGAGAGCACGTTTTCCACAACTGAACCACCGGCTGTGGAAAATCAGGCTGGCTACCGCATTCTTCAGACGGCGACCGGCGAGATCCGGGAGGTGCCGCTGCGGGAGTACCTGATCGGGGCAGTCGGAGCGGAAATGCCGGCGTCCTTTGCGCCGGAAACCCTCAAGGCACAGGCAGTTGCGGCGCATACCTATGCCGAGCGGCAGTGCATGCTGTCGGCGGGGCGGGAGGAATTGCAGGGAGCGGATTTTTCCGATGACCCGTCACTCTACCAGGCGTGTCTCACGGAGGATGAGCAGCGGGAGCGCTGGGGGACACAGTATGCCCTCTACCATGAGCGCATTGCGGCAGCGGTGGATGCTGTGCAGGAGGAGCTGCTGTACTACGACGGTGCGCCCATCATTGCGGCATTTCACGCCATGTCCAGTGGCAGGACGGAATCGGCAGCGCATGTGTGGGGCAGCGAGATTCCCTACCTTTGCTCTGTGGAAAGTGAAGCGGATTGCAGTGCGCCGGAATTTGAGACAACGGTGCAGCTCACCGCCGGGGAAGTCCGGGAGCGGCTGCTTGGGGCGCATACGGGGCTGACGCTTGGGAAGGATCCGGCAGGCTGGTTCGGGGAACCGGCCGTTTCTGAGGCGGGTACGGTGCTACAGCTCCAGGCGGGCGACGGTATTTTTACCGGTCAGGAGCTGCGCAGCATTCTCGGACTGCGTTCGGCGGCATTCACGGCAGAGTACGCAGACGGGCAGTTCACATTTACGGTGCACGGTTTCGGGCATGATGTGGGGATGAGTCAGTACGGCGCCAATGCCATGGCGCTGGAGGGGCACAGCTATCAGGAGATTCTCGCCTATTACTATCCCGGCGCAGAATTGCGGCCGATGACGGCGGAGAAGCCGCAGTGACGCATGTACCGGCGCCGTCGGAATAACCTGATTATGAGAAAAATGAAAAAGATGCTTGACAAACGCAGCGGAATCCTATATAATAATAGAGTACGCTTCACTTTTACGGCAAAAAGCATAAAAACGTTAAAGCGAAAAAGTAAAAACAAAAAAGGAGAATCAACATGGTAGTAAAATGGATCATCCTGGCTGTATACCTTCTGCTGATGGTGGGAATCGGTATTTATTGCAGCCGAAAAACAAGCAATGTCAGTGATTTTGTACTCGGAGGACGAAGCATCGGGCCGTGGTTTTCGGCATTTGCATTCGGTACGTCCTACTTTTCGGCGGTCGTGTTCATCGGCTATGCCGGACAGTTCGGCTGGAAGTACGGCATTTCGGCATCCTGGATCGGCTTCGGCAATGCCCTGATCGGCTCCCTGCTGGCGTGGCTCATCCTCGGACGGCGCACCCGCACGATGACCAAGCATCTTGATGCCACGACGATGCCGGAATTCTTTGAAAAGCGCTACCAGTCCCGCACGCTCAAGATTGTGGCTTCGATTATTGTATTCCTGTTCCTGATTCCCTACACAGCGTCGGTTTATAACGGCCTTTCGAGACTGTTCGAGTCCACGCTGCATATTCCCTATATCTATTGTATTATTGTGATGGCGCTGTTCACGGCGATTTATGTCATTGCCGGCGGCTTCCATGCCACGGCGCTCAACGACTTCATCCAGGGCATGATTATGCTGGCGGGCATTCTTGCCGTGGTGATTACGATTGTGTTCAAGGCAGGCGGCTTCTCGAATGCCATAGCTGACCTGAACGCCACCCCGGACGATGCAGGCAACCTCAATACGCTCGGCTCTGTCTTTGGGCCGGCGCCGCTCGATCTGCTTGGTGTTGTGATCCTGACCTCGCTTGGTACATGGGGTCTGCCGCAGATGATCCAGAAGTTCTACTCCATCTCGGATGACAGTGCCATCCGGCGTGGTACCATCATTTCCACAATCTTTGCCGTGATTGTGGCAGGCGGCTGCTACTTCATCGGCGGCTTCGGCAGACTCTTTGCCACAGCCGGCGAAGCAGAGGGCATGAAGGTGCACATCGACACCCTCAAGAACGGCAAGCTCGAATTTGACGCCATTGTGCCTTCCATGCTGGAATCCGCACTTCCGGAGGCACTGCTCGGTCTGATTGTGGTACTGGTGCTGGCGGCGTCCATGTCCACGCTGTCCTCGCTGGTACTGACATCCAGTTCCACGCTGACGCTCGATCTCATCAAGCCGGCAATGCTGAAGAAGGGGAAGACATTTGACGAGAAGAAGCAGGTGCTCATCATCCGCATTTTCATCGCACTGTTCCTGCTCCTGTCCGTCATCATGGCAGCCTATAAGAATGCCTACATCACGACGCTGATGAGCATTTCCTGGGGTGCGCTTTCCGGTTCGTTCCTGGCGCCGTTCATGCTGGGTCTGTACTCGAAGAAGATCACGCCTGCTGCCGTTGGCGCATGCTTCGGCTTTGCGGTAGTTTTCACGGTAGTGCATACCTGCCTGTTCCTGATGGGCTGGTTCCCGGAGCTGACAAAGGCAGTTGCAAGCCTGCCGATTCCGATTACACTGACCTCTCCGCTGAATGCCGGTGCATTCTGCATGCTGTTCGGTCTGATTCTCTGCCCGATTGTGAGCAGTTTCACACAGGTCAAGGACAAGAAGGCCGTAGACGAGATCTTCACCTGCTACGAAAAGTAATTGCAGCGAAAACGCCCCTCCGGATGGAGGGAAGTCATAGCTTGTCGATAAAGTCGTTTTCTGCCGCATAAAGGCGGCAGGGAAAAGCCGGTAGAAAGCCGAAAAAGGGGACGCCCTCTCTTGCAGGGCGTCCCCTCTTTCCAAAACAGTCCACCGGACTGTTTTGGAAATTCACCCCTTGCGGAGCGCCCTCCGGTAAAGGGGTTTCGCTCGCCGCAGCGAGCGACCAGGGCTTTCAGCCCTGGACCTGACCAGCTTTTTGAAAAAAGCTGGACCAAAAACTTTTGAGTTCGCTCCACGCTTACAAGAATAGATTTTTGACAAACTGAAAGAGGCTCCGATGAAATTCGGAGCCTCAGTCTGTCAAAAAAGTGGTTTAGCAGGGGTCGGGGCGAAATCCCTGATCGGTACCCTCACCTGTGGTGTCCGCCGCCGCCGAAGCCGCCGTGGCTGTGGCCGCCGCTGTGGTGGCTGCCGCCCGATCTTCCGCCGCTGTCGGAGTTGAGATGGACTTTGCTCTGGCGGGTGTGGACATGGTTGTCATACTGGTTGTAGAATTCCACATTCTTGCGGTTGACATAATTTGTCGGGGAGAGCGCATACTTGAACTTGTACCGGCTCTTGACGGCAAAGAACGTAATCACCGCTGCCAGTACACCAATGCCGGTGAACAGCAAAATCATGCCGACAATGATACCGGTGTCCCGGTAGGGCTTTCCGGCTGTTTCCACGATCTTGCCGTCGTCACCGATGGAATAATATCGCCGGGTTTCATCATCATAGTAGTAATAATGCTCCGGGATGCCGGCATTGTAGTAGTACTCGACCTCCTCCGCAAACTGCATGACAGCACCCCGGATATCCTCGTTTCCTGCCGGATACAGATAGGGATCAACAGCAGTGAAAATATCCTCGATGCGGTTGTATTCTGCGGAGTTGGTGTAATAGAACTGTCCCATGCCCCGTGTGGCGATGTAATCATACGGATTACTGCCCTTGAGGTCAATATAATAGATAATACCGTTTGTATTGTTGCCGAACAGCTCGGTATAGCTGCTTCTGGCAACGGATTCGATGGTGAGATCGGAGCGGTTTTCGGTTCCGAGAATCACACCTACATTCATACCAGTTGCCTTTGCCGCCTGATTCAGACGGGTCAGGCATTCTTCATACTGCGTTTGGCTGAGCCGGTTGCCCTCATCGTACAGCACAGTCTTCACATCCTCAGCGCTGACAGCCGCCGGACAAAGCAGCGGCAGCAGCAGGAACAGTGACAGACACAGATACAGTACCCGTTTCATGCGATCAGCCACCCCCCTAACAATCCGATCAGGGCAAAGGCTGCCACGATCAATGCGCAGACACCAAGCAGCTTGCCGGTGTTCAGAGGCGGTGTGCCCGCCTGCTTGCCGGTCTGGCCGTTGATGGCAAAGCCGTACTGTCTGCCCTTGTACTGGTAGGTCATAAACCAGACAGGCAGCAGCATGTACAGCCAGTCGGTGCGGAGCACCTGCATATCTGACTGCGTGACACGGACAGAGTCATAGCCTGCCATGGAACCACGCAGCAGCGCATCACTGCCGTTGACGGCACGGTTGCGGATACGGGGGAAAACCTGCGCCTTGTTGACATCATATTTATCCGAAAGGAAGCCGCTGAGGTAGGCCATCTCAAAATCCTTTGCACCGTCGTAGTCAAACGGCTCGATTGCCTCCATCAGCTCATCCTCGATCTTGCTGGAGCCGTCAGCGGGGATGCCGTGAAAGCGGATGCCGGCGTCCCGGAATACATCATATTCCTTGATTTCCGTGTAGCGGTAATCGCCTGATGTCCAGGAACGGTTCTTCTTGCAGACCGCACGCATCACGCCGTGTACACTGCAATCCGCCACCCAGAACGGTACATAGACTCCCGCCATATGAAGAAGCTGGCTGTCGCTCATGAAGCTTTTCGGTAAAAACCAGCGCTTTTTGCACCAGTCCCGGAAGATGCCCTCTGCATCCTCACGGCTGATTTTGAACGGGATGACCCTTGCGGGGCGGTACTCGCCCTCCAGACGTCCTTTGAGAACCACCGGATTGTGGCAGTAATAGCATTCTGATGCAACGGTGTTCTTGTCGGTCACAAGCTCGGCACCGCAGCTCGGACAGACGTAGAGATTGTTCCCCTCAGCGAATTCTTCACGCCGGGGAGCCTCCTGCTTTTCCTTTTCCTGGCGCTGCTCATTGGCGGCCTTGCACTCCTCCGGTGTAAAGAAGCTCTCGCAGTATTCACAGACAACGCCCTGCTTCCTGGGATTGAACCGCAGCTCGGCGGCGCAGTTCGGGCATTTGTACTGCTGGACATCTTTTGACATAGCTTCACCTCCCGCTGTTGCTACAAAGAATTACCGGATCGTCCGGCCGGATCAGAGCTTCCGGTTGTCCACAACACGCTTTGCCTTGCCCTCAAAGCGGGGGAGCGTGCCGGGAGCAGTCAGCGTGACCTTGGTCATGATGCCAACAACGGACTTGATCTGATTCTGGATATGCTTCTGCAAACGCTGCATTTCACCGAGCGAATCGGTCATGCTGAATACCTCACCGGTCATTTCGACCTTGACCTCAAGCGTATCGGAGTTGTTCACTCTGTCCACAACGAGCTGGTAATGCGGCGCAACGCCCGGTGTTTTCACGAGGACAGTCTCGATCTGGGACGGGAATACGTTGACACCACGGACAACGATCATGTCGTCCGTTCTGCCGGTGATGCGGCCCATGCGGACGGTGGTTCTGCCGCAGGCGCACTTCTCGTTGTAGAGCGTGCAGATATCATGCGTGCGGTAGCGGAGCATCGGCATGCCCTTCTTGGTGATGGTGGTGAAGACCAGCTCGCCGGCAGTGCCGTAGGGAAGCTGCTTGCCGGTCACGGGGTCGATGATCTCCGCAATCACATGGTCCTCGTTGATGTGGGCGCCGTGCTTTTCCTCGCACTCGAATGCCACGCCGGGGCCTGCAATCTCGGTCAGGCCGTAGATATCACGGGCATCAATGCCCAGAGACTCCTGGATGTGCTCACGCATGGCCTCTGTCCACGGCTCTGCGCCGAACAGACCTGCCCGGAGCTTGATATCCCTGCCGGGAACAAGGCCGGCATTCCGGATGGATTCACCGAGATATGCCGCATAGGAAGGTGTGCAGCAGAGAATCGTTGTACCGAGTTCCTGCATCATCATGAGCTGGCGCTGGGTATTGCCGGAGGACATCGGGATGACCATGGTGCCGGTGCGGGTGGCACCCTGATGTGCACCGAGGCCGCCGGTGAACAGACCGTAGCCATAGCAGACCTGCACCACATCTTCCCTGCTGGCGCCGATGGATGCCATGGCACGGGCGACCATCTCTGTCCAGATCTCGACATCGCCTTCGGTATAGCCGGAGACAATGGGCTTGCCGGTGGTGCCGGATGAACCCTGGATGCGGACGATCTCCTCATTCGGCACGGCAAACAGACCGAAGGGGAAGGTGTCCCGCAGGTCGGTCTTTTCCATGAACGGGAGCTTGACGATATCCTCAATCGTCTCGATGTCCTCAGGCTTTACGCCCTTGGCATCCATGCGCTCCCGGTAGAGCGTCACGTTGTCGTATTCGTGCTGAACAGTCTCACGGAGGCGCTTCCCTTGCAGTTTACGTCTTTCTGCCGGGTCCATGCACTCCATTTCAGGATTCCATATGGTTGATTTTGACATGTAAAAAACTCCTTTGTTCGCAGTTTTGAAGTAAAGATGCTGTAGAAATTATAGCACATCGGGGGCGGATATGTCAAGAGGTGACGGAGATTTCCGAAGGATGGCAACCGGCTCCGGCCCTTCAGCGGGTCAGCAGAATGCTGCACACAGGTTCTCACAAACAGATTATTGACAATCTCTCCACAATCTGGTATAATAAAGATTGCCCGGAACATCCGGGATTTCACATTTCATCAACCGGTTTTCAACAGGATTTTCAACATGATGGGAGGTGTTCGGTTTGGGTTCCTGTTCGACCCGTTATCCGATACTGCTGCTGCACGGAATGAATTTTGGTGACCGTCTGCCGCTGCACCGCTACTGGGGACGCATCCCTGAGGAGCTGCGCCAGCGGGGCGCTGTGATCTACACCAGCACACATGACGGGAATGCCACCATCCAGGAGAATGCCAGAGCGCTTGTGCCGCTGATAAGACAGATACTGCGGGAGACAGGTGCGGATAAGGTCAATATCATTGCCCACTCCAAGGGCGGCCTGGAGGCACGCTACCTGATCTCCTCACTCGGAGAAGCCAGGCATATCGCCTCTGTTACCACGCTCGGCACGCCGCACAACGGCTCACCGACGGTGGATGCGCTGCTGGAGAAATACCCTGAGCAGATCAGGAAGGGGAGCCGCTTCTTTGACAAGCTCCGCCGGATCGCCGGCGACCGGCACCCACAGACACTTCTGGTGATCCGTCAGCTCACAACGGCGTACATGAAGAAATTCAATATCCGCAATGCTGATGTGCACGGGGTGTTCTGCCAGAGCTATGCCTTCCTGATGTCGCACTGGTACAATGATGTGTTCCTGAGCCTCCCCTACCGCATAGTGGACCGCTATGAGGGCAGAAACGACGGGCTGGTTTCGCCAAGGAGCGCAAGGTGGAAGAATTTCCGTGGTACCCTCAAGGGACTTTCGCATGCCAATGCGATTGATTTTCTGCATACCGAGAACATGTACGGCGCCGAAGAAGATACCCGGTTCATGGCGCTGGCACAAATTTACATCCAGATCATTGAGGAGCTGAAAGGACGGGGAATGTGATGCTGTCAGAATTGATTCCCGGACTTGGCATATTCTATCTGGTGATGAGCGTGATTGCCTTCATCAGCTACGGACGGGACAAGCGCCTTGCCAGAGAGAAGACATGGCGTACCCCCGAAAAAGTCCTGCTGCTGCTCGGATTCCTCGGCGGCGGCTTCGGCGCCGTTGCCGGTATGGAGGTATTCCGCCACAAAACGAAGCACTGGTACTTCTGGGCAGTCAACATTGCAGGGCTTGTCTGGCAGATCGGGCTGCTGGTGGTTCTGGTACTGATTCACCAGGGAATCCTGGTGTCATGAAGGAGGCTTTTATGAAACTGAATATGAATTATCCCCTGATTCAGCGTATCCGTGAGGAGGAGGAGTTCCGCACGCCAAAGAACCTGCTCCTCAAGCTGCTGATTTTCGGCATTGTGTTCCTGATTGCATCGATTGCAGAGAGCGTTGCCATGTTCGGCGGGTTCTTCCCGAAGCTGATGCAATGGGCAAGCAGCCAGATGACAGAAAACGGGGGCGGTACGGTCTCCTCGCAGGATCTGATGGACAAGCTCCAGAACATGCTGCTTGACCCGGAGTACACCTATATTCTGCTGGTATCCACGGTGCTTGCCACGGTCGTGACGGTCTGCTTCTGTATCTTTGTGGAGGGCAGACCTCTGCGCACAATGGGCTTCCGGAAGGAGAACGGCATCCTGAAGTACTTCATCGGCCTTGGTGCGGGCTTTGTGATGTTCAGCCTGATTGTACTGGTATCCTATCTTATGGGCGGTCTGACCTGGAACGGCTTCAAGGGCGGCTCTGCCGGCAGCATTGCGCTTGTGTTCTTCGGATTTATGCTCCAGGGCATGAGCGAGGAGGTCATCTTCCGTGGGTATCTGATGACCACGATTCTGCGCCACCACAATGTATGGTGGGCAGTCGGCGTGAACAGCGTCCTTTTTGCAGCAGCACACTGCGGGAACAAAGGATTTTCCATCATGGCGGTGGTCAATCTGATTCTGTATGCCGTTATGATCTCGCTGTACACGCTGCGGACGGATAATCTCTGGGGCGCATGCGCTGTCCACGGTATCTGGAACTTTGTACAGGGCAATTTCTATGGCCTGCCCGTCAGCGGCATTGATTCCGGCGATACGGTTTTCTCGATGTCGCTCAAGGGTGAGAATGCCCTCCTCAACGGCGGCGCATTCGGCCTGGAAGCAAGTCTTGCCACGACCATTGTGATGGGCGTGATCATCGCACTGCTGCTGCTGCTTCCGTATCATCCCAAGGCAGATGAGGATGCTGCATGAGAACGGCACTTATCACCGGTGCCAGCGGCGGCATCGGTTATGCCATTGCAGCGGCGCTGGCAAAGGACGGCTGTCTGCCGGTGCTGCATTATCA
>JAFXOO010000281.1 GCA_017528675.1 Oscillospiraceae bacterium
ATCCGGGGTTGAGAGCCGGACAGTGTCGTTTTCTGACCAGGCAAGGTCGCAGATCCATCCGCCCTGAATCAGTGCATAGGCGATGGAATAGCTGTATTGGAGCAGAACCTCGGCTTCGTGCTGGTCTTTGGTCTGGCGGTAGGCGATGTAGAGGAGGGTGTTTTTGCGGATGGGGGCGCTGAAATCCTTGACAAGCAGTGTGTCAGACCGGGAGCTGAGCTTCCAGTGCATACGGCTGACCTGATCGCCGGGGCGGTACTCCCGGATGCCGAACACCTCGGAGGAATCGTCGCCTGGTTTGCCGGAATAGCGCTCGCTGTCAGGATGATCGACCGGCGGGGCTTCGTCCAGTATCGGCAGATTCAGCGGCTCCGGCAGTACCAGAATCGTCATAGAATCCACAGTGCGGCGGATGTTTGTTCTGAACAGGCAGAAAATATCGTATACCCGCAGCCGTTTCAGCCGGATTTCCACAATACCGCAGCGGTCGGCATGGACATAAAAACCAAGCCGGGTGATGTTATTGCGTTGCAGGGGGAAGCGGATTTGCAGCGGCTCACTTTTGGTGCAGAAGGAATGCCGGACTGTCAGCTCTGCAATGGAGCGGGGGAACGAAAAGGGACACCGGCTGCGCAGAAGAAGCGTGACAGGAACGGATTCACCTACCCGGCAGCCTCCCTGGCGGATGCAGAGCTCGCTTTCGGAACTGAAATGAAGCCAGAGCAGGCCGGCTTTCAGAAACAGCGGTACAGCCAGTACGCAGAGAAGCATGATGAGCGGGAGTGAGTCAATATAGAGAATATAGAATATGGCAAGTGCTATGACCAGCACTGCATAAAACAGCTTTGACCTGACCATCAGTCTGTCCAGGGGAGCGGCGTGGTCTGGAGGACTTCACGCACGATGGCTGCGGCTGCGGCGGGGTCTTCGCTGGTGCCGTGGAGCAGCATACGGTGGCAGAAAACATCCGGGCAGACAAATACAATGTCATCCGGGAGCAGATAGTCACGCCCCTGGGCAAATGCGGATGCCTTCGCCATCTGCATGAGGGCGAGGGAGCCTCTCGGACTGATGCCAAGACGCAGCGAAGCATGGTTCCGGGTGGCGTTGGTCAGGGCGACAATATATTCATAGAGCGAATCGCTGACATAAACCTGCTCTACCTCACGGCGGAGAGCTTCGAGTGTGCGGGCATCCGCTACGCAGCGGACGGTATCGAGCGGATTGCCGGACTGGCGTGCCTTGAGAAGTGCGATTTCATGGGCGGGGCCGGGATAGCCGAGAGAAAGACGCACCAGGAACCGGTCAAGCTGCGACTCTGGCAGACGCTGGGTTCCCACGCAGTTGATGGGGTTCTGGGTGGCGATGACAATGTGCGGAGAGGGCAGGGGATGCGTCTCGCCGTCGATGGTGACAGCGCCCTCCTCCATCAGCTCCAGCAGTGCGGACTGCGTCTTGCTGGAGGTACGGTTGATCTCATCAGCCAGCAGCAGGTTGCAGAATGCGGCGCCTTCCTTGAAGGAGAAGCGGTCCTGTTCCTTGTGGTACATGGTGAAGCCGACAACGTCTGTCGGCAGAACATCCGGGGTGAACTGGATGCGCTTGCAGGAGAGGGACAGTGTCCTGGAAATGGCAAGTGCCAGCGTGGTTTTGCCAACGCCGGGCATATCTTCCAGCAGAATATGGCCGCCGGCAAGTATCGCCAGCAGGATTTTATAGATGACATCATCCTTGCCGTTGACGGCTTTGCCGATCTCGGCAAGCATCTCCTGCAAGAGGGGATTTGCCGGACGGGATTCCGCCAAGGATGCAGCTTCACGGACGAGAGGTCTGGTTTTGGAATGTGGCATGAATGTTCCTTTCTGAGATGCCGTCCTGCGGGAATGGCTCCCCGGACAGTACTCCTTATAGATACAAATTATATTATACCATTTTTCCGGCGGAATTGCAAGTGCCGGCTGCTAATTTCTGAAACAATGTACCGCACTGCCTGATGTGTTGGGGGATATAGACAAAAATAGCGCTGCTGCATTGTGAAATCTGGTGTTTGCATATGGGAGGATAAGGCACAGAGAATCATACCCTACCTTGAAAAGGCAGGGTCAGCTTGTCGATAAAGTCTTTTTTCTGGTGCTGGTACAACAGGGAGTGCATAGCACCCCCTTGCGCCGTATGGCACAGAACTATTGCTTCTGTTCCAGATAGCGCTCCGTGCGGAGCTGTACATTTTCCTGGAGATCACGATAGAAAAACAGATAGTCATACACATGATAGGCACCGTCCGGCATGCCGGGAACAAGAGCCGGATAAGCGGCGGGATCCAGTTCGGGCACCTTCAGGGAGCCTCGCTCCGGATCAATATAGCAGCCGCAGAGTGCGGGGACTTCATTTGTGATGACGCCGTCAAATCCGACAAAGCATGCACCGTCGTTGAGAGAGGCATCGGCAGGGGTGCTGTCGGTTTTCCAGTTGAGCGGGTTGATGGCGTAGCTCCAGCCGCCTTCCGGAATGACGAGGGTATCATTGATTTCGGGCGCTTCACAGTCAAAGGTGATGACTACGCCGAGATCGTCCTCTGCCGTGGCAGGGACAATCTGTGGGTACTGACCGGTCATTTCCCTGGTACAGCTCCAGCCGATGGCATAGACAGCGACAAGCTGCTGCCGGAGTGATGCATCGTCAAAGTATTCCTCAAGGAGCCGGTAACACATGTCAGCACCCTGGGAAAAGCCCGCAAGAATGATGGGGCGCCCGTTGTTTTCGTTTTCGAGATACCAGGAAAATGCCTCGGAGACATCCCGGTAGGCAATCTTATGATAGGGGATACGCTCCTCCTCCGGCATGGAATAGACCGTCATGGTTGCCTGATTATAATACGGCGCATACAGCCGGCCGGTCTCCTCGTAGATGCCTCGTTCCATGTTCAGGGTGCCAAGCAGGGCATCACGGTATTCGGGATCCTCCGTTGAGGAATTGGTGCCTTTTCCCACGCCGGTTGTCGGCGCCACAAGAAAGACGTCCACCGGCTTGTCTTCACCGTCTGCAAAATACGCCCAGTTGGCGGTGTCGGCATATTTTGTCTGCTGGGGCATTGCGGCGGTATCGCAGCCTGTGAACAGGACAGCGGCAAAGGCTACTGTCAATATGAGCGTTGTCTTACGCATGGATTACATCTCCTCGGCGGGTTTTGGCGGGGCTGATGGCTTTTTACCGGCACTGACCTCCGCAAAGATGGTTTTTTTGGAGCTTCTGGCCATCTTGACAATGGCTTCAAGGACGAGTTTCTGCTGTTCGGGGGACAGCTTGCTCAGGGCTTTGAGCATGGCCGGATAGGAGCTGAGTTTGTGGGCGTTGATTTCGTGGAAGGTTTCCTTTTCGGAGGCACCGAGTACCCCGAAGACAGTGTCCACCAGTTCACGGCGCTCCTCGTCCGTCAGCCTGCTGATCCAGTCAGAGATGGCGTTGTTGATCATTTCGCCGCTCTTGGAGAGCTTGGAAACGGTCACGAAGGCATTGCGGTGTATTTCCCAGTTATAGGCAAAATGCTGCATAATGCCGTTGACGTTGCTGCGGATGATGGTGTGGTCGATGTCATTGTTCAGCAGCATGCCGATGACGGCAGATTCCGGTATAAAGGAGCGGATGCGGGGGACGATGCTGCGGTATTCCGGGGTCTGTACAATCTCCTCCCGGAAGCCGGGGCCGTCGTAGGAAAGCACCTGCGTTATGCGGCTGCGTACTTCCGGCTTGCAGAAGGCAGAGGCATAGACTGCCAGGTTGCCGCCTTTGGAGTGCCCGCTGACACGAAGGAACTGCGGAAACCGCCCTGCATTTTCGTTCAGGTAGCGCAGCGCTTCGGACTGGGCACCGGTCTGCTGCATGAAGCTGAGGTTGAAGTCCTCCTTCCACCCGATTACAGAGCCGTCTGTACCACGGTAAACCGCCAGACCGGTGCCGTCGTCGAGAATATAGGTCATTGCAGTGAA
>JAFXOO010000282.1 GCA_017528675.1 Oscillospiraceae bacterium
CGTGAAATCCTATTTCAATCACCCAGCTTTGGATGATTATAAGCTGGATTGATTCAAATTATTTAATTGCCGGAGTAATAAGATAGAAATACTAAGATTATTGTGTGCCATATTTTGAGCCTGTGTTCCGGAAAGACAGCTGCGTCATCTGACTCTGGATTTTTTCACCGATGTATGCGATACTATCATCAGCTTAATGATCCGGCCAGAGGTGAAATCTATGGATTTGAAAAGTAGCCAGATTTACCGCAATCCAAAAACGCGAAATATAGTCGTTTTCAAGCAACTTCAATCACTTGGTTTTGTTATCCGCAACACAGGAAGCCGTCTCGGATGTCAACGGCGACGGCGTCATCAATGCGAGCGATGCGGCGGTCATTCTGATCTATGCAGCGGCTGCCGGAGCGGGACAGGATGTGAAACTGAAGGATTTTGTAAAATAACGCAGATTCAGATGAGACTGAGCCTCCCTTGAAGGGGGGCTCTCGCTTTATCATTATTTCCTCTTTTGCACTGCAGCCATCGGTTCCCCGGCAGTGCTGCGCTCAGCAGCTTTCATAGGTCAGGGTAAGGATATCGCCCCGGATGATGTAGAGATCATTTTCGTCATGTACAGGATGTGCCATATAATCCCCGATGGTGCCGTACATATAATGCTCCTGATGCCACCGGTTATACTCCTGTAGGCGTAAGGATGCGCCAGCTTCAAATGTGTTGCAGTAAAGATACCCTCGGCAGCCCAGATCTCCAGAATCTTGGTCATATACGGGAGGCTGACGTTATCAATTTTACTGAGCATCAGCTTATAGGCCAGCTCAACCATTTCTGACGTATGTCCCGCAGCTTGCCACGATTTCACGTATTGCATCAGCGCTTTATTTCGTCCCGCTTTGGCACCAAGCTTATCGCATACTTCAGCAAGAAAAATGATTTCGTCAGCCCGCTCAGAAGTTGTTACACCCATTGCTTTCAAATCAAGGGCAAGCCGCTCGATTTTCTTTGCGCCGTATCCCTCTTTGGCAGCATGTGTCATCAAAGCACCGATGACATTCGTCGGGAGATGTATCGTATCTCTCATGTATGAGATACTGCCGCGCTCCTCTATGGTCAATACACGACCGAACAGCATTACCTCCTGCTCCTCAGGAGAAAGAGGCTTGTGTTTCACCTGTCCCTTATGCTCCGTCAGGCAATGCATGGCTTCACTAACAAAGGCATTGATATCCTTGCAAAAACTCAGAATTTCTGCATCGGTTGCGCCGTTCTCAATCATTTTAGCGAGCTTATCAATCTGATATATTGTCATACCGGTTCACCCCTTTCTTTAGTGAAGTATGCTCATAAAAAGACGAATCCCCCTGCGGCGTCACACAAGCCGCAGGGGGATCGTTGTGATTCCAATCATGACGCAGCTATCTGCGCTTTTTTACAGCATTGCCTCGATCAGGATCTTGTCCCCGACCTGCACCTGCTCCACGCCCTGCCTCTTATTTTTGTTGAAATTGAAGCTGAGCATATAGCCCATATCGAGCTGGAAGTAGTCCAGATACTCCCGGAGCTGCTGCTCGCCTTCAGCGTTGTAGCGTTCACCTCTCCAGATCTTGAGCTCGATGATGTATCGCTGTCCGAGATAATCCACGATAATATCCGTCCTGGTCATATCCCGTGTCTGGGCTTCGATATAGTAATTACCTGTGCCGTTAATGATGGGCTTCAGATAGAGTAAAAACAGCTCCCGTCCATCCTTCTCCTTGAACTTGTTCTCCAGCGGCCCCAATACTTCGGTGTATGTCGCAATAAACCGTTCCAGGATCAGCCGCATGTTCAGCTTTCCATCCTGCACGAACCGGTTCTTTTCGAGGGCGCTGGTGGTATAGAATACATTACTCATCATCTCATCATCGGAAAGGAAAAGATTGTAGAGCCTCGTTTCAAAGATACGATTCGCAATTTTGATCACGCCTTTGTCATTGCGGATCAGCCCATACATATCCATCAGCGCAACCTGCCCCTGATCGGTGTTAAAGGGCAAGCGTTCACCCTCCATCAGCACTCTGCGAAGCGCAGCTTTCAGCTCAGGATAATTGTTGAGATTTTTGGTGAGTGTCTCGAACAGCGTATTCTTTTCCGCCAGAATCAGCTTGATCGCTTCGTCCAGTCCTGTCCTCGACCACGCTTCCGCCGGAGCCATATTCTCACAAACGACCGTATCAATGAGCTGGCAGATGCGGCTCACCAGGAACGGATACCCGCTTGTATAATCATGGATCTGCTTTGCCATGTCCGCTGTATCCATGCCGGTGTGATGGTCGGCTTCGTACTCATCCAGCATCCCCTGGATACCAGGCTCCGACAGACTCATATCCACATTGAAATCCGCTGCGATATTCCACGGGCTGTTCTGCTTGACAGCCTCATCGGGGCGAATCTTCGCTTTCAGATGTTTGATGTCGGTGACACCTGCGAGGATGACGGACTGGAACGTGCGATAGTTCGGGTTCTTTTCCCTCTTGATGTAATTTGAACGCAGCTTACCCAGAAAATCAAGAAAAGCCTGTGTATTGGTAGCACTGTCGATCTCATCAATGATCAGCACAAGCGGCTTTTCATTCTCTCTGCACCACTTGTCGATCACCCGGAAAAGGTCACTCAGCAACAGATCCTTGTCCGCATTGGATAAGGCCTGAAGCGCTTCATAGACATGATCCGGCACGGATGTCCCCATCGAATCTCTTGCGTCACAAAGCATCAGTGCCAGCGCCTTGACAAAACCTGATTCCGTTGCATAGGCTGCATCCGTCATATCCTGATAATCCAGACTGATGACATCATAATCGGCGGTAAGCGCATGGTCAAGCGCCGTCAGCGTCGTTGTTTTGCCATACTGTCTTGCCCGGTTGATCGTGAAGTATTTTCCTGCATCCACGAGCTTCCGGATCGCCTGTACCTTATCCGTAATGTCCACCATATAATGCTTGGACGGGATACAAACGGCAGTCGTGTTGAACTCCTTCATGTCGGTGCTCCTTTCCCTGAGATGGTCTGTTGTATCTATTATAGCACATTTCATGGCAGATAGTAAGAGCCAGTGCAAACCGGCAATAAAAAACACCCCCATCGCTCAGTATCCCACTGAACAGATACCCGATCTGCGGTGCGACCGGTCCGGATGCTGCAAAGCAGATTCTCCCGCACTGTCAGCAGATCATCGAGCACATTGTTCTGGTAGACAATGCCGATCTTCTCCCGGACGAGCCGGCTGTCCTGCTGCACATCCGCACCGCAGATCTCAATGCTGCCGGATGTCGGCGTGAGCAGGGTGGACATCATATTGATGGTCGTGGATTTGCCTGCACCGTTGACACCGAGAAAGCCGATATGCTGCCCTTGCTCTGCGGAGAATGAGATGTGATCGACGGCGGTGTATGCGCCGTATTGCCTGGTCAGTTCGTTGACCTGGATCGCTTTCATAAGATCCCATCCTGTCTGTAGCTGTCATAGCACAAACATGGTGAAAATGCAAGGGATTTTCGTTAAGTTGCAGGATGGTGGGGGTAAGATGCAGGATTCTGCAGGCTTTCATAGCCAGGCTCTGATTTCTGATCGTCAGATCCAGTCTATGTACGGCCATCGTTTTCTTGACAGGGACGGAGATATATGCTATAATGTATTCATAATTTGTAACAAACGGCGTTGCAGGGTTATTCTTCCGATGAGGATGGCATTGAACAACCAGCAGAGCCCCAATACCAGAAAATCAGGGTTGTTGACAAGCTTATGCTATCATAAACTTCTTATAGCATATTCGACCACCTACAGAAAGGATGTTGAGAATGAGATACCTGAAAAACTATCTTGCGGCTCTTCTGAGTACAGTGCTGACAATGCAGAGTATCCCCTTCGTCTCTCTGCCTGCTTCGGCAGAGAGTGCGCCTCCCCTCCCTGAACAGATTGTGACGGTCGAGCAGATTCGTTCTGTACAGGACTACCTCCTCAATCATAATGCGAACGTAAAAATCAGCATCGACGAGTCCTGTGATATCAATGCAGACGGCTGCGTTGATGTGTTCGACCTTGCACTCCTGAAGCGGCGTTTTGCTGCACAGCAAAAGGAGGCAGTTGCAACCTATAACAGCATCTCCGAGCTGATAGAGGAGAACGACAGCATTGACGGTCAGGATCCCGATACGTTCCACACCATGCGTGTCATCGTCAAGACGGATAAAGAACAGGACTTTTCCGACTATCACCCGACAGCCGTTCTCCCCGGGCCGGATCATGTTTATGTGCTGCAATTTAAATCTGCGGAACAGGCGGATAACTGCGTAGATGCGCTCCTTGGAAGCGAAGGTATCGTCTATGTCGAGCGTGACGACTATCTGGAGGACAAAGCGCAACAGTCTGCTGGTAAAGCCTACGAACCCAACTCATGGGGCGTAAAGGCGATAGGGGCCGATGCCTATGCCCTCTTTCTCGATGCGACGAAAGACGATTGCTCCGTTGTGGTAGCGGTGGTAGATGACGGTGTTGCAAAGCATAGCTTTATCGGCGACCGCCTTCTCCCCGGATATGATTTTGCAGATAACGATGATGATCCGACGCCCAGTGGTTCACACGGTACGCATGTCGCAGGCACAGTCGTGGACTGTATGCCCAGTCTGAATGTAAAGATCCTGCCCGTTCGTGTCTTTGGGGAAGGCAATAATGGCGCCTCCTCTCTGACAGTCGGGAACGCCATCCGCTATGCGGTGGATCATGGAGCAAATGTCGTCAACCTGAGCCTTGGCGGTAAGGGATGCTCGCATTATTTGGATGATGCGATTGAATATGCCATTGCGAATGACGTGACAGTTGTCACCTCTGCGGGTAACAATAGCGAGAACACTGCAGAATACTGCCCGGCACATCTCAGGGAATGCATCGTCGTTGCTGCCTCTGATTCCAAGAATCAACCTGCGAGTTTCACTAATTTCGGCAACAGTGTGGATGTGATCGCACCAGGCGTCGATATCCTGAGCTGCGTTCCCGGAGAAAAATACGAATCATTCGGCGGTACCTCGATGTCCGCACCGCATGTTTCTGCGGCAGCGGCTATGATGAAGATCGCTTACCCGAAGATGTCTCCGGCCGAGATCGAGGAACTGCTCAAAAAGACCTGTCTGGATCTTGGTGACGCCGGATGGGATCCGATCTTTGGCAGCGGCCTTCCACAGCTTCAGGTGCTGGGGAATGTGCATGAAATCACGCCGAAGATCAGCATTTCGGAATCATCGGCAGAACTGGCAGTAGACCATCTTCTTCAGATTACAGCAACGCCCTACCCCAAGATTCTGGATGTGACATGGCACTCCTCTGATCCCAGCGTTGCCACGGTTGAGGATGGCGCTGTCAGAGCAATTGCATTCGGAACAGCGACCATCACTGCCACCGTTACCAACGGCGGAAAGAAAGTCTCCGCATCCTGCAAGGTGACGGTGACAGATAAGAGCAGTACAATCCTGGACTCCGGCACCTGTGGTGAAGCTATCACATACACCCTTGACGGAAACGGCCTGCTCACCCTGCACGGCACCGGAGCAACCGATTACTATTCCTCTGCCGGCAACACCAAGCTTGTCAGAGACGGTGTCGTTTGTCCGGAATCGCCGCTGGCCGGAAACGATCAGATCTATAGCATAAAAGTGGAAGAGGGAATCACAGCCCTCAATGACGGACTGTTCAACAACTGCTCCTCCCTGTACAAGGTGGAGCTTCCTGCCTCCCTGACTGCGATCAATAACGCTGTTTTCGGAGGTTGTACCGCACTTGAGGAGATCTGCCTGCCTGCCAACCTGAAAACCATCGGCGGTACATCACAGATCGCCTACGAAGTTTTCGGGAATTGCACGGCATTGCAGAAGATCACTGTAGATCCGGAAAACCCCTATTTCTCGGATGACGACGGTGTGCTCCTCAGCAAGGACGGCACAACGCTGTACTTCATTCCGAATGCAAGAACCGATTATGTCGTCAAGGACGGCATTCAGACGCTGCATTTCGGCTGTGCCTACCAGCATACGGAACTGTGTGAACTGATTCTCCCGCAGTCCGTGACGACCATTCACGACCGCGCATTCATGGGCTGCTCGAACCTGAGCACCGTTGCACTGGGAGACGGCGTCAAGATCATCGGACAGTATGCCTTCAGCGAAACAGGGCTTACCAAAGTCAGCATTCCTTCCTCTGTGATGGATATTGGCAGCTTTGCCTTCGGAACATGTCAGCTACAGAGGGTGATATTCGAAACCCAGGGTACTTTGCCGCTGCGTGTCAGCGCAGATGCGTTCAACGAGAACAGTGAGCTCGATCAGATCAGCTTCCCGCCCCGGACATCCGAAATTGCCTCCAGCCTGATGGCCTCTGACACGCCCAGGGCAACACTGTATAATACGGCGACGCGCATCGCCAAAGACGCATTTCGTTCCAAGACTGTTCTCATCGGCTATGGCGGCTCTACAGCAGAGGCGTTCGCAGCAGAAAACGGAATGCAATTCGAGAATCTTGACCCGGCATACAAACCAAAAACCGGTGGCTTCTTTGGAAAGGGATATGCCTGGACACTCAATGAAGATGGCAGTCTCTATATTTCCCTGACCGGAGACATGCTGGCATACGAAGAAATCAATTACACTCCACTCGCACCGTGGGCAGTTGTCAGCAGTGAGGTGAAGACAGTCGAGCTCAACAAGAAGGCAACGAGCATCTGTGATGGCGCCTTCTGCAATATGCCTTCGCTTTCATCAATCGAAATACCGGATTCGATCACCAGAATCGGAAGTGATGTTTTCAGCGGCAGCGGAATCAAGGAGCTGACCATTCCTGCCTCGGTCGAAAAGATCAACGAAAATGCGTTCCGTGGTGCCGATCAGCTTGAAAAGATCACATTCCTGTCGGATCATTTTAGCTGGGACTACAGGATGGAGCTGAAGGATACCCTCCCCAAAGATATCGTCATCTACGGGCGCAGCGGATCAACCGCCGAAAAGTATGCTAATAAATTCCATCACACATTCGTCCCGATTGAATGAGGACAATCTGTGCAGAAATCCTGCTGATCTGCCTGAAGATAGTTTCTGTGCCACACCGCACAAGGGAGTGCAGAGGCGGAGCCCTAACTCTCTTCCCCCGGCGTGGGGAGATGGGACAGAGAGGACGTGGGACTGTTAGCACGGTTGGGTGTACTCCACAGAGCGCCAGTACCAGAAAACTGACTTTATCGAATCATTGTGAGCCGGGCTCGATGCCCGGCTCTTTATTCCTGTATCAACCATGCGGCCAGCTCCGGTTTCTGGCAGTACTCGTCAAGCCCATGCACGATGGTTTCGACGTTGCTGTAACGACTGCCGTTGCTGATGGCATGAAGACGACAAAAAAGAAAGGCTGCGTAACCGGCTTGGCAATGGTTACGCAGCCTTATCTTCAATTCTTAAAAGCTTCTACGCACGCAATTACGCACTTTTGTCAGTGGTTTCCAATAACTGGAATCACTTGGCCTGGCTAATTGCAGCCTGTGTTGCAGTTAACAAAACCAAGTGATTGGGCAGCCTTGAAAATGACTGTATTCCGATGTTTTTTGATTTTCCGGATCGGAATTCTCTGTAGAGCCATAAATACTTACTTTCATCCGGGGCATTCATCTGATGAAAGTATATGGTTCTACTACAGGAGTACCGCAAAGATCACCCCCCGCACATGCGGGGAAAAGCACCCTGATATCACTGTGGATGTGGTAACGTCAGGATCACCCCCGCACATGCGGGGAAAA
>JAFXOO010000283.1 GCA_017528675.1 Oscillospiraceae bacterium
TGCAATACCGGTTTCAGAATCCGGAGTATCTGCATGAGGCGCTTTCTCACTCCTCCTATGCAAATGAGAAGAAAAAGACACGGCACAGCAATGAACGGCTTGAATTTCTGGGCGATTCCGTGCTCTCGGTCGTGGTGTCGCAATATCTGTTCCTGCACTATCCGGAGCTGCCGGAGGGGGAGCTGACAAAGATCCGGGCGGCACTTGTCTGCGAGAAATCGCTGCATAAATTCGCCCTGCGCATCCGGCTGGGGGAGTTTCTCCTGCTTGGTAAGGGGGAGGAGCACACCGGAGGGCGGGAACGTCCGTCAATTCTGGCAGACGCCTTCGAGGCAGTGATTGCTGCGATTTTCCTGGATGGGGGACTGGAAGCGGCAAGGAAGCATATCATGCGCTTTATCCCGGAAAAACTCCCGGAGAACCGTGCGGTGCTGTTCGGAGACTATAAAACAGCGCTGCAAGAGGTCATCCAGAAGAACCCTGAGGAGATGGTGGAATATGTCCTTGTCTCCGATTCAGGGCCCGATCATAACAAGACCTTTGTCGTTGAAGTACAGCTCAACACCAACGTCATCGGCAAGGGCGTCGGAAAGTCCAAAAAGGAAGCCGAACAGATGGCTGCAAAGGAAGCACTGGAGCTCATGGGTATCGAAACCTGAGCGTCAGATCCGCCGGCAGACCGATGCGCAGGCGGGGTGCACAGTTTACACAGAGCAGTTTTCGTGAAGGAAAACAGCGGGGCCTGACCCGCAGGGGGTGCAATCATGAAGCACAGCAATATCGCCATTTTTATACCGCATGCAGGCTGCCGGCACAAGTGCAGCTTCTGCGATCAGCAGACGATCACAGCGCAGAAACGTCTGCCCGGCCAGGGAGATGTGCGCTGTATCTGCGAGGAGGCATTCCGGGAAATCAGTGACCTGTCACAGACGGAAATTGCCTTTTTCGGCGGGAGTTTTACAGCGATTCCGCATCCGTACATGCTTGAGCTGCTGGAAGCGGCAAGACCCTATGCCGAACGCTGCAAGGGCATCCGCATTTCCACCAGACCCGATGCCATCGACGGCAGTATTCTGCACATGCTGCAAACCTACAGCGTGCGTGCCATCGAACTTGGGGTGCAGTCCCTCGATGACAGCGTCCTGCAAAAGAACGGCCGGGGTCATACGGCGGCAGATGTGGAGCGTGCGTGTGACATGATCCGCCGTGAGGGCTTTGAGCTCGGATTGCAGATCATGCCGGGACTGTACGGCAGTACACCCGAAACCGACCGTGCAACGGCGGAGCGGGTCTGCGAAATCCATCCGGATACCGTGCGTATTTATCCGGTTGTCGTACTGGAAGGCACAGAGCTGGCGAGACTCTACAAGGCCGGCACATACCAGCCCCGTCCCTTCGAGGACATGGTCAATGAGGTCGCCACGATGATGCGGCGCTTTCAGGAGAAGGACATCCGCATCATCAAGGTCGGACTGCATGCGAGCGAGTTTGTCGGCACACAGGCACTTGGCGGTTACTATCACCCGGCATTCCGTGAGCTCTGCGAGAGCCGTATTTTCCGGAAGCGCATCAAGGATGCCGTGCTGCTTGCTGCTGCCGGGAAGTGGGAGGAAGTCTATAAAATCGCCGTGCATCCGGGCTGCATCAGCAAAGCGATCGGCCAGAAGCAGGAAAATCTGCACTATTTCTATGAGACGTTCGGAACACGCCTGTACATCGTCCCGGACAGAACTGTTGCACCGTTTGAAGCACGCATTGTGAAGGAGTGACAGTACTTTATGATCGAAAATACATCACAGATCACCAGATCCGATCTTGAATTCATCGTCCGGATGAGCAAATTCCATCCGAAACAGCGCAAGCGCATTATCACCCTGACAGCAATTGCTGTGCTGGGGTTTGGCTGGGCAGCGCTGCTGACCGTACTGAGCAGCATGATCGGGAAATGGGAATGGTGGGTGCTGGTCTGCATCGGACTCGGCACCGGTCTTGGTATCTATACGGTGCTGTTACTGCTGATTCCGGAGAAGCTCCTGAGCAGGAAAGCCCTGAAGCATCCGGCGTATCGTTCGCCGAGGCATATCATTTTCACCGAAGACGGCGTGGAAATCACGTCGGACAGGGGCGGACTTGAAACCAAGCTCCGTGTGAAGTTCGACAAGATGGAAGGCTATTTCCTGGCGGACGGTGTGGTTTACGTCCGGCTCATCACGGAGGAGAAGGTGCTCTATTATGTGTGCGTGCGTGATGATGGATACACGCAGGGCGACAGGCATGCGCTGACGGCGCTCCTGGAAAAGCACGGGGTAAAACAGCTCGGATAAGCCACAGAATCTGCGGATGCAGGGCCGCTTTTTCCCCTGCGCCGGCGTCTGCCGGCAAGAAACAATCCATCCTAAAGAGGTTAAAGCATGTACTTAAAATACCTGGAGCTGCAAGGCTTCAAATCCTTTCCGGATAAGATCCGGCTTACCTTTGACAAGGGGCTGACGGCGGTCGTCGGCCCGAACGGCAGCGGAAAAAGTAATATCGGTGATTCCGTGCGCTGGGTACTGGGCGAACAGTCCACCAAGACCCTGCGTGGAAACAAGATGGAGGACGTTATTTTTTCCGGTACTGTTGGCAGAAAACCGATGGGCTTTGCCGCCGTCACGCTCGTCATCGACAACAGCGAGGGACGCCTTGAGGGCTACGGCGATGAGGTCTCTGTCACCCGGAAGCTCTACCGCTCCGGCGAGAGTGAATACCGCATCAACGGCAAAAGTGTCCGCCTCAAGGACATCAATGAGCTGTTCATGGACACCGGTCTCGGACGGGACGGTTACTCCATCATCGGTCAGGGACGCATTGCAGAAATCGTGGGGCAGAAGTCCAATGAACGCCGTGAAATCTTCGAGGAAGCAGCGGGCATCTCCAAGTTCCGCTACCGCAAGACCGAGGCTGAGCGCAAGCTCCAGCAGGCGCAGGACAATATGGACCGTCTGAGCGACATCGTCGGGGAGCTCGAAAGCCGGGTCGGCCCGCTGAAGCACCAGGCAGAAAAGGCCGAGAAATTCCTCGTGCTGGCACAGGAACAGAAGACCCTCGAAATCTCCGTCTGGGTGGAGCAGCTCACAGCATTGCAGACAAGGCTCCAGGAGCTTGACGAGAAGCTGCTCCTTGCAAGAGCCAATTATGAGGAAACCGAGCGCCAGATTGAAGGCGAGGAGGAGAAAATCCAGGCTTGCTACCGGGTTATGCAGACCTGCTCTGTCGAGGCAGAGGAAGCACGCAATGCCGTGCGGGAGCTGCAAGATATCGCATCACAGGCAAAGTCGGATATCGCTGTCTGGAAGAACGATATTGTCCACAATGAGGAAGCGCTGAAGCTTTCCCAGACCCGGCATGCGCAGGAACTCCAGGAGCAGGACAAGCTGATCTCCCGGCTTGAGGAAGCCGAGCAGCAGGCGGATGCAGCGGGCAAGGTTCTGCTGGAGACCCAGCAGGCACTCTCCGAAGCGCAGACTGCCTTTGAGAAGATGGAGGCAGCCTACCGTGAGGAGGATGAGAAGTCACGGGATGCGGACGAGGCACTGCACAGGCTCTATCTGGAGCGCAGTGAGCTGCAATTCGGCATCCGGAGCGCCGAGGGCCGCTGTAGTGCGGTGCAGGCGGATATGGATGCCGCTGAGCGGGAAAGCACAGAGCGTGTGGAACTGCTTTCTGCGGCAGAAAAGGCCTATGAGGCTGCTTTGCAGGAGATGCAGCGTGTGCAGCAGGAGGTCACAGAGCAGGAACGCCGGATGGAGGAGTACCGCAAGAATCTGAAAGCACTTCAGCAGGCAAAGACACAGGCCGAAGATGCCTTCCGTCAGAGCGGCTTTGCACTGCGGGAAAAGAAGCAGCGGCACAGGATCCTGACCGACCTTGAAAACAGTATGGAAGGCTTCTCCGGCAGCGTCAAGACCCTGATGAAAGCCGTCAGAAATGGCGGAATTGCCGGCATCTGCGGCACAGTTGCGCAGCTTATCCAGGTGGACAGCCGCTATGGCGTTGCCGTGGAAACAGCGCTGGGCGCTTCGGTGCAGCATCTGATTGTGGAAGATGAAAACTCCGCAAAGGCGGGCATCCGCTATTTGAAAGACAATCGTGCAGGACGGGCGACATTTCTACCGCTGACCTCCATCCGGGGACGCCGCTTGCAGGAGCAGGGGCTTGAGGGGCAGAAGGGCTTTGTAGCCGTGGCATCGGATCTTGTGCAGTGCGAGCCGGAATACCGGCAGATTGCAGAAAATCTGCTCGGGCGTATTGTCATTGCCGAGGATATTGACCGTGCGGCAGCCATCGCCAAGCGCTATGGCTATCGGTTCCGGATTGTGACGATGGACGGTCAGGTTGTCAATGCGGGCGGCTCGTTCACGGGCGGTTCTGTGCAGAAAACCGGCGGCATGCTCACACGGCGAACCGAGCTCAAGTCACTGCAAGAGGAGATCGAACAGCTTGCCCTGCAATGCCGTGATTCCGAGCAGGAAGCAAGGAAGGCCGCAGATGCATCGCTTTCTGCTGAGCGTGAGCTGGAGAAGGAATCCAGACACTATGCCGCACTCCAGCAGAGCTTTCTACAGGCACAGACCGAGGCAGAGCGCCAGGCATTCCCTGTCTCGCAATACCGCCAGAAGGCTTCCGAACTGGAGGAGCGCATGAAAAGCCTCCTGGAGCAGGCGGGCGCAGCAGAACAGGCAGCGGCAGCGGCACGGCTTGCCTATGACACTAAGGTGCAGGAGATCGAGCGGGCCGAACAGGGACTGACCGGCGCCAAGGACCGGCGCACACAACTCCTGGAGGAGCGGGATGCCCTGTCGGCAAAGTACGGCGATCTTAAAATCCGCCTTGCCGAAGCCGAAAAGGATCGTGAAGCAGCCAATGCAGCGCTGAATCTGGCACAGGAGGCTGTGGAGCAGGCAGACCAGCGGGATGAGCAGTACCGTGCGGAGCTGGAGGGCTACCGGGCGACCATCCGGGAGCGTACCGATGCCGTGCAGATGCAGGAGCAGCGCCTTGCCGAGACAGTAAAAGCCATCGCTGAGGCGGAAGAAAAGGCAAGGACTGCGTCAAAATCGCATGATGCACAGAATATCCGCATCCGTGAGCTGCAATCGGGTCTGAATGAGTACCATACCGCCAAGGAGAAGCTCTCCGCCGAGGTGACACGCCTGTCGGAGCGGGAGGAAAGCCTGAAATCTGAGAATGACAGCATCATTACGAAGCTCCTGGAGGTCTACGAAATGACACGCTCTGAGGCGCAGGCAGCAGCACAGCCCATCGAGGACATGACGGATGCGAAAAAGCGCCTGTCCGAGCTGAAGCAGAAGATCCGTGCGCTCGGAAGTGTCAACGTGGATGCCATCGAGGAGTATCGGGAGGTATTGGAGCGGTACAAGTTCCTCTCCGGCCAGATGGCGGATGTGCGCAAGTCCAAAAGTGAGCTTGAACGCCTGATCGGGGAGCTGACGGTGGAAATGTGCCGCATCTTTTCGGAGAGCTTCACGATCATCAACCGCAATTTCAAGGAAATTTTCACAGAGCTGTTCGGCGGCGGCAAGGCTGAGCTGAAGCTGACCGACCCGGACAATGTGCTGACTTCCGGCATCGAGATCAACGTGGCACCGCCCGGAAAGGTCATCAAAAACCTGATTTCGCTCTCCGGCGGTGAGCAGAGCTTCGTTGCCATTGCGATCTATTTTGCCATACTGCGGCTGCGGCCGGCACCGTTCTGTATTCTCGACGAGATTGATGCGGCACTTGATGAGGCCAATGTCCGCAAGTACGCCCGCTATCTTCACCGTTTCACTGACAACACCCAGTTCGTTCTCGTCACCCACCGCCGCAGCGCTATGGAGGAGGCCAATATCCTCTACGGTGTGACCATGCAGGAGGACGGTATTTCGAGGCTTCTGAAGCTTGAACAGCCGGAAGAGCCGGACGAGCTGGGCAGACAATAAGCCGTTTTCAGCACCGGAAAAGTGCAGGGTGCCCTGATTCCCACAAGAAGGAGAAACACATGAATCTGATGTATAAACTCGCTGTGCTGTTCGGTCTGGCGTGCGGCCTGTTCCTGATAGGAAGCCGTATCTTCAACTTTATTAAGACCCGTGAAAAAGCGCAGTTTTCCGGTATAATCTATACAGCATTCCTGCCGCTGCAAAAGCCCTGGATCCTCGTGATTGATGTGCTGCTGACGATCTTTCTCTGTTACAATGTCTATGTCAGCTTCCACAACCAGGGCATCTACAGACATCGTGTAGAATTCGTCGAACAGTACGGTGTTTCGGATATTTTAGAGTACAAGGGCATATCGGAGGATGCCATCTCCGATATGGATACCTATACCAGGAATTATATCAGAACCTACCAGAACAAGGCGGAGCGTGCAGGATGGGGCGGCGTTGCTGATATTGGCTTTCTGCTGCTGATTATGAGCCTGAATCTCTGGCTGGTCGGCGGGTATGTGACCACAGACGGCTGGTACTGGATATTCAGCCGCTCAGCGCCGGAGGTCATTCATATCAAGGAAGAAAAGGAGAAGCTCTGCTTCTATCTTGGCAAGGCAGCTTCCCCCGTGATAAAGCTGCCGGATACCATTGAAAACCGGGAGAGATTTGCCCTGATTATGGAGCACGAGGAAATCGTGGAAGATGACTGAGCATTCGCCGGAGCCGTGCAATGCATAAAGGCAACACCGCACAAAGCCCGCCTGTCGGCTTGGCGGCACATCTGCTTGCATCTTTTCCGTCATCCTGCACAGAAATTCCTTGCTGGGCGTCAGCCCAGCGGCGTCATTTCTATTCAATCTGACGAAAAATCTGACTGCGCATCTGTACCACCAGCTCTGTGCGGTATTGCCTAAAGAAAGGAGCATCCTGATGACCGGAAAACTGTTTGCTACAGCCATTCTCAAGTACTGTGCAGGCGTGGTAATCATAGGCCTGCTGCTGTTCCTTCCGGGGACATTCGGCTTCTGGCAGGGCTGGCTGCTCATGGGGATTCTGTTCATTCCGATGTTTGCGGCCGGTATTGTCATGATGGTGAAAAATCCTGCTTTGCTTGAAAAGCGGCTCAATGCCCGTGAGCAGGAAAACGAGCAGAAGCAAGTGCTGCTCCTCAGCGCTGTGATGTTCATTGCTGCATTTATTGCCGCAGGACTTGGCTACCGGTTCGGTTTTATACTGCCGACACCGGTCAGCATCATAGCCGCCGTGCTGTTTCTTGGATTCTATGCGCTCTATGCCGAAGTACTGCGTGAGAATACCTATCTCTCCCGCACAGTCGAAGTGCAGGAGAACCAGAAGGTCATTGACACCGGTCTGTACGGCATCGTTCGCCATCCGATGTATATGGCAACGGTGGGGCTCTTTCTGATGATGCCGCTCGTGCTCGGATCGGGCATCGGCTTTCTCATCATGCTTGTCTATATTCCCATCCTTGCCAAGCGCATCCGCAATGAGGAGCAGGTGCTGATGGAAGGACTTCCGGGCTATCGGGAGTATATGCGCAAGGTCAGATACCGCATGATTCCGTTCGTGTATTAAGGCAACACCGCATTTCTGAAGATTCATCGGCATCCGGTCAGAAACGATGCTGTGGTAGTATCATTCATTATAGGAGGCGAAGGCAAATGGGTTTTTTTGCTAAGATTAAGGAGGGTCTCCAGAAGACCCGTAACGCTATGGTTCAATCCATGCAGCGTGTGGTCAACTCGTTCACCAAGATTGATGAGGAGCTGTTCGAGCAGCTTGAGGAGACCATGATTATGGGCGATATGGGCGTGGAGACATCTATGGAGATCTGTGAACGCCTGCGCAGACTCGTCAAGGAGCGGGGCGTCAAGGATCCGGCAAAGATCATGGATCTGATCGAGGAGATCATCAGCGATATGATGGGCGAGGAGAACGAAATTGATCTCTCCACAAAGCCCAGCATCATCATGGTCATCGGCGTCAACGGTGCCGGTAAGACCACCACCATCGGCAAGCTCTGCCACCAGTACAAGCAGCAGGGCAGGAAGGTGCTTGTCGCCGCAGCCGACACGTTCCGGGCGGCTGCCATTGAGCAGCTTGAGGTCTGGACGCAGCGTGCCGGTGTGGATATTGTCAAGCATGCCGAGGGAAGCGATCCCGCAGCCGTTGTCTTTGATGCAGTGACCGCTGCCATCGCCAGAGAGTGTGATGTGCTGATCGTGGATACTGCCGGACGTCTTCACAATAAGAAGAATCTCATGAATGAGCTGGAGAAGATCAGCCGTATCGTCAGCCAGAAAGCTGAAGGCTGTGCTGTTGAGACACTTCTTGTGCTCGATGCCACTACCGGTCAGAATGCTGTCTCCCAGGCACGCCTGTTCAGCGAGGTTGCAAAGATCACCGGCATCGTCCTCACAAAGCTTGACGGCACCGCAAAGGGCGGCATCGTCGTTTCCATCAAGAATGAGCTTGGCATCCCTGTGAAGCTCGTGGGTGTGGGTGAAAAGATCGATGACCTGCAAGTATTTAACAATCATGATTTCGTCCGTGCGCTCTTTGACAGAGAACCTGAAAAGCATGAGGAGGAGCCCGCAGCCGAAGCACCCGTTGAGGAGCCCGCAGCCGAAGCACCCGTTGAGGAGCCCGCAGCCGAAGCACCCGTTGAGGAGCCCGCAGCCGAAGCACCTGAGGAGGAGCCCGCAGCCGAAGCACCTGCGGAGGAGCCCGCAGCCGAAGCACCTGCGGAGGAGCCTGCACCGGCTGCCCCCGTATCCGGGCCGGCGGCAAATGGCGAATCCGAGCGCATGGCTGAGCTGAGAGCAGAGCGTGAGCGTGAACAGGCGCAGCAGCGTGAACTTGAGGCGGAGATCGGCATTTCCCTTGACGAGGAAGCGCCCAGGAAGAAGAAAAAGAGCTGGTGGCCCTTTGGCCGCAAAAAGGACAAATAACACAGTATCCCGTGAAATCTACAGCATACAAAGGAGGTAATCCACATGAAAATCGTCATGGCAACGAACAACGAGAACAAGCTGCGGGAGGCGAGAGAAATTCTGGCGCCGCTCGGCATAGAGGTCATGTCCCAGCAGGAGGCAGGGATTGCAACAAATCCGGAGGAAAACGGCGAAACATTCGCTGAAAATGCAATGATCAAAGCCGCCGCCGTCTATGAGCTGGCACAGTGCCCGGTCATTGCGGATGACAGCGGACTTTGCGTGGATGCGCTCAACGGCGCACCGGGCGTCTATTCCGCAAGATATGCACCGAAGGGTGAGGAATGCGCCACATTGCTTTCCGAGATGAAGCATGTGCCCGATGAGCAGCGGGGAGCACATTTCCAGTGCGCCATCGCCTACATTGACGCCAGCGGTTACGGTACAGTTTCGGCCTCCTGTGCCGGCAAGATCGGCTATGAGGCACGGGGCGAAAACGGCTTCGGCTATGACCCGGTCTTCCTCTACAACGGCACAACGCTTGCCGAAATGACTTCCGAACAGAAGAACGCCATCAGCCACCGGGGTGCAGCGCTCCGTCTGCTGTTTGAGGTGTTCCGTGAAAGGTATGGTGATACACATGCTGACCAGTAAACAAAGAGCCTATCTCCGGGGCATTGCCCAGAGCTATGAGACCATTCTACAGGTCGGAAAGGGCGGTATTTCGGAGAATCTCATCACCCAGGTGAATGACGCCCTGCGCAAGCGTGAGCTCATCAAGCTCCGTGTCCTCGACAATTCCATGCTCTCGGCACGGGAGGCAGCCGAGGAGCTTGCAAAGGCCGCTGAGGCAGATGTCGTGCAGGTGATCGGCAGCCGGTTTGTGCTCTATAAGCCGAATCCCAAGGAGCCGGTCATTGACATGAAGGGTGTCAGATGAAACGCATCGGTCTGTTCGGCGGAAGCTTCAATCCGCCGCATCTGGGGCATCTGCATCTCGCTGAGAGTGTGCATGAAGCCCTTTCCCTCGATGAGGTGCGGCTCATTCCCTCAAAGATTTCGCCCCACCGTTCCATGGCAGCCTATGCGCCGGAGGAGGATCGTCTGCAAATGTGCCGCCTTGCCGCCGAGAGCTATCCGTGGCTGCATGCCGAGGACTACGAGCTCCGCCAGGAACAGGTGAGCTATACCTTCTACACCGTCCGCCACTTTGCCGGTCTGTACCCCGATGCCAGAATTTACTGGCTGATCGGCGGCGATATGCTCAGGAGCTTCACGACATGGCACCGCTGGGAGGAGATTTTGCAGTATGCAGCCCTTGCTGCCGTTGCACGGGAACAGGATGAGTTCGGCGCATTACAGGAAGAAGCTGAAAAATTGCAGCGATATGGCAAAATCCATCTTGTGAATGTGGAAAGTTTCCCCATATCTTCCACAAAAATCAGAGAGATGATCGGGAAATGTCAAGATTATCCTTGCTATTTACCCGAAAAAATAGTACAATATATAAAGGAGAAGAATTTGTACAGGAAGTGATGCCTCTTGTATCAGGTGAAAGACAAGATTGCATTCCTTGAGCAGCGGCTTTCCAAGAAGCGCTTTCAGCATTCCGTCAATGTCGCAAGAGCCGCCAAGCAGCTTGCCGCAAAATACGGCGAGGATCAGGAAAAGGCATATTTTGCCGGCCTGGTTCACGATATCTGCAAGGAGGACTCATGGGAGGAGCAGCGCCGGCTCATGCTGGCGGGCGACTTTGCCCCCGATCTTGCAGAGCTGCATTCCCGGAAGCTCTGGCACGGCATCGCCGGTGCCTACTTCATTGAAACGGAATTCGGCGTGGAGGACAGGGATGTCCTCAATGCGGTACGGTTCCATACCGTCGGCAGGTCAGGAATGTCCATGCTTGAGGAAATCATCTATATCGCTGATATGATCTCGGAGGAACGGGATTATAAGGGCGTCGGGAAAATGCGTAAGCTGGCGTTTGACAATCTCCAGCTCTGCATGCTCGAAGCCCTGCGGGATGCAGCAAGCTCTGTTCTCAAAAAGGGCGGGATGCTGCCATCCTATACCATAGCAGCGTATAACCACTATCTGCTTCTGACACAGAATCCGCAAGCTCTGAGCAGTACATAAAGCGAAGGCTTTATGCCCCGCAGACCGGGGTAAACTGCAAAGGAGCATATCCATGAATATCCATCCGCTTGTCAGGATGACCGCCGGCACTGGCCTTACCTGTGTCCTCATGGTCACTGCACTTGTGATGCCGCTTATCCGTTCTGCGGACAGGACGGTAACAATTCCGCAATATATTGCCGCAAAAACGATTCCGGTGCCGCCTGGGAAAGATCCTGTGACACCGGAGCCGGTGCTGGAAACGCTGCCGGAAACCCTCCCGGAGACAACCGCCTTCAATGACGGTCTGGATCTCCCGCAGCAGATCGAAGGCCAGTTCACAATGCTGTTTCTGGGCTTTGATTCGCAGGAAAACGGAAGCGGTTCCCTGCATGATGTCAACTACCTCATGCAATTTGACCTTGCTCCGGCCGGGCTGCGCATCCTTCAGATTCCGAGGGATACCTACAGCCCCGGCGATACGTCTGCCAGTACGCAGAAATTCAACAGCATCTATGCCTGCGGTGACCCGGCACTTCCCGGCGAGCAGCGGGTGATCCGGGCTGTGGAACGGCGCACCGGCGTCCCTGTGGATGCGTACCTGCTGACAAGCTGTGACGATATCGCAGCGATTGTGGACATCCTCGGCGGTGTTCCGCTCGACATGCCCTACCGCATCGAATTTGAGCCCGGCAAGGTCATTGAGCCAGGCCCCCAGACGCTCAGCGGCGAGCAGGCAGCATGGCTCCTGCGCTATCGGAAGGGCTATGCGATGGGCGACATCGGCCGACTCGAAGCACAGCGCATCTTCATCGCTGCGATGCTCGAAAAGCTGGCTGTCATGCCGAAGCTGCAAATGCTTGCAGCATTGCAGCGCATCATGGCAGCGCAACTGGTAAAAACAGACCTACAGGCAGATGATCTGGCAAGGCTGGCGGATTTGTGCAGCACATTCGGCGCAGCACAGACGGACATCTACCTGCTGCCCGGTACGCCTGCCGACATCGGCGGCCAGTCACTCTGGCTGCCCGACAAGGCCGCCGCCGCCGAGCTGATACAAACCCATTTTTGCAGGCACTGATCCCCGGCTCTGAAACACATTCCCCGCTTTTGATGACAAAAGCGGGGCGGGCCGGGCGCTGTGCCCCCTCGTGGGATTGAGCGGGTGCAGGCCCGCCGATCATCCATCCAACCAAAGGAGATGAACACATGACAGCAGAAGAAAAGATCAAAGTCATTGTCAAGGCGCTGGACCAGAAGCGTGCGGAGGACATCCGTGTGCTGAAGGTCACAGATCTGACGATTTTAGGTGACTATTTCATTATTGCCAACGGTACGTCCACGACCCACACCAAGACGCTTGCGGAGGAGGCAGAGTTCCAGATGTCGCAGCTCGGTGAGGAGCCGCATCACAGAGAGGGCATGCCGGGCTCGAACTGGTACATTCTTGACTATACGGACGTCATCGTCCATGTCTTTTTCCAGGAAACACGGGAATTCTATCGCCTGGAGCAGCTCTGGGCAGATGCAGAGCCCGTGGATATCAGCGCCTACCTTGTGAAGGAGGGCAGCTAAATGCCGGAACGAGGAAAGACCATCCTGCTGTTTTTCGGTGCATACCTGATCGGCAAGAGCATCCTGAATCTGGTGCTTGGCTTTTCGGTCGGGAATATTGTGAGCGTTGCGCTCGCTGTGGTCATGGCGGGGCTGCTGTTTTTTGGCGTGAAGTACACCAACTACATCATTCCGGCGTTCCTTGCAGGTGTGGTGCTGCTGCACCTGAAGGACAATATCGGCGGCTTTCCGGGCACATGGCTCTACCTGACAGAGGGTGTGCTGGATCTGGCGATTGCAGGAACGATCCTGTTTCAGCCTGATATCAAGGCATATTTTAACCGGGAAGCATAGCTTTCCATTTATCTATTTCGCAGAAAGAAGGAAATCCAATGAGCAAGTATGATTATGCAGGGATTGAGAAAAAATGGCAGGCTTACTGGGAGGCGCACAACACCTTCCATGCGGAGAATGACTATACCAAGCCGAAATTCTATGCGCTGGTAGAGTTCCCGTATCCGTCCGGCCAGGGATTACATATCGGCCATCCGAGACCGTATACGGCAATGGATATCGTCGCCAGAAAGCGCCGCCTGGAAGGCTATAATGTGCTGTTCCCGATGGGCTGGGATGCGTTCGGTCTGCCGACCGAAAATTTCGCCATCAAGAACAAGATCCACCCGGCAATCGTGACACAGAACAACGTGGCACGCTTCAAGAGTCAGCTCAAGTCCATCGGTCTGAGCTTCGACTGGGACAGAGAGGTCAACACCACCGATCCTGAGTACTTCAAGTGGACACAGTGGATTTTCCTGCAACTGTTCAAGAAGGGTCTTGCCTACAAGAAGGAGATGGCCGTGAACTGGTGTACCTCCTGCAAGGTCGTACTTGCCAATGAGGAAGTTGTCGGCGGCCGCTGTGAGCGCTGCGGCGGTGAAGTTGTCCGCAAGGTCAAGAGCCAGTGGATGCTCAAAATCACCGAGTATGCCCAGCGCCTTATAGACGACCTCAAGGAAGTGGATTATTTCGACCGCATCAAGACCACCCAGATCAACTGGATCGGCCGTTCTGAGGGTGCTGAGGTCGATTTTGATACAACAGCAGGGGATACCCTCACTGTCTACACTACCCGCCCGGATACCCTGTTTGGTGCCACCTATATGGTAATCGCTCCGGAGCATCCGATGCTCGAAAAGTGGGCATCGCAGCTCTCCAATATGGAGGAGATCAGGGCGTACCAGGAAATGGCAGCCCGCAAGTCTGATTTCGACCGCACGGAGATGAACAAGGACAAGACCGGTGTCAAGCTGGAGGGCGTGAAGGCCATCAACCCCGTCAACGGTCAGGAAATCCCGATCTTTATCTCGGACTATGTCCTCATGAGCTACGGAACCGGTGCCATCATGGCAGTTCCGGCACATGACGACCGTGACTGGGAGTTCGCCAAGGTCTTCGGCATCCCGATGGTCGAGGTTGTTGCCGGGGGTAATATCGAGGAGGCTGCCTTCACCGACTGCGCCACCGGCGTGATGGTCAACTCCGGCTTCCTGACGGGTCTGTCCGTGGAGGATGCCAAGATCAAAATCAAGGACTGGCTGGAGGAGACCGGCAAGGGCCACCGCAAGGTCAATTACAAGCTGCGTGACTGGGTATTCTCCCGCCAGAGATACTGGGGTGAGCCGATCCCGGTTGTGAAATGCGAAAAATGCGGCTGGGTTGCAATTCCGGAGGAGGAACTCCCGCTGCGCCTGCCTGAGGTCGAGAGCTATATGCCCACCGACAACGGCGAATCTCCGCTGTCAACGCTTGAGAGCTTCATCAACACCACCTGTCCGTGCTGCGGCGGCCCTGCCAAGCGTGAGACTGACACCATGCCCCAGTGGGCTGGTTCAAGCTGGTACTTCCTGCGCTACTGCGACCCGCACAACACCGAGGCACTCGCTTCCAAGGAGGCTCTCGACTACTGGATGCCTGTTGACTGGTACAACGGCGGCATGGAGCACACCACGCTGCACTTGCTGTATTCGAGATTCTGGAACAAGTTCCTGTATGACATCGGCAGCGTGCCCTGCAAGGAGCCGTACATGCGCCGCACCTCCCACGGCATGATTCTCGGTGAGGACGGTCAGAAGATGTCCAAATCCCGTGGCAATGTCATCAATCCGGACGATGTGATCCGCCAGTACGGCGCAGATACGCTGCGTCTGTATGAGATGTTCGTCGGTGATTTTGAAAAGACTGCACCGTGGAGCACCAGCTCGATCAAGGGCTGCAAGCGCTTCCTCGACAGAGTATGGGCGCTTCAGGATATCCTGACCGACGGCGATGCCTACCGTCCGGAGCTGGTATCGAGCTTCCACAAGACCATCAAGAAGGTAAGCGAGGACATCGAGTCCCTGAAGTTCAATACCGCTATCGCATCCATGATGGCACTTGTCAATGATATTTACAATACCGGCAGCATTAACCGTGCCGAGCTGCGCACGTTCTGTCTGCTGCTCAATCCGTTCGCTCCGCACATGACCGAGGAGATCTACGAGGCCAACGGCTTTGGCGGCGTACTCAACGAGCAGAGCTGGCCGAAGTATGACGAAGCGCTCTGCCAGGATGAAACGGTGGAAATCGTGGTACAGATCTGCGGTAAGGTGAAGTCCAAGCTGAATGTTCCGGTCGGCGCTGCGCAGGACGAGGTTCTTGCACAGGCTGCGGCTGATCCGAAGATTGCAGCGCTGCTCGAAGGCAAGCAGATCATCAAGCAGATTTATGTACAAAATAAGCTGGTGAATTTTGTAGCAAAATAACAAATTCAGGCAATACCTGCAACTTGCTATTGACAAAGTTCCGGGCATATGATATAATTATTTTATGATTGATGCAGATGGTAGTCTGTATGCGTCATGTAAGTGTGATCTACCTTCCCCAAACCGGGAAGTAGTGATACTATCCAAGAAGGATGCGAAGACTGGCTCCGAACATCCGGATAGAACCTCTGCCCAGCGGCAAAGGGAGGGAATAGGGAAATGGCAGAAGTACGTGTTGGCAAGAACGAGTCTCTGGATACGGCGCTCAAGCGCTTCAAGAGATCCTGCGCAAAGGACGGCGTCATCGCTGAGGTTCGCAAGAGAGAACACTACGAAAAGCCCTCGGTAAAGCGCAAGAAGAAGTCCGAGGCTGCTCGTAAGCGCAAGTATTAATAGCTTGGAAGCAAGGGTGTACGGCAGCGTACACCCTTTGTTCTTTCGGCGGGCAGCCGCACCGGGCTGAACTCATTTGATATACAGGAGAATGATCATGCTGAAACCCAGTATCGCTGTTTACTCGGTGTGTGCTATCACGCCGAAAATGCTGAAAAAAATGCATGTCCGGGGATTGCTTCTGGACATTGACAACACCCTGACCACGCACGACAACCCGGAACCGGCGCCGGGTGTGGAGGACTGGATCGCCAGGATGCGTGCGGCAGGCATTCTGCTGCGGATTGTGTCGAACAATCACCCGCCGAGGGTAGAGCCTTTTGCTGAGCGCCTTGGAATTCCGTGCATCTGCGACGGAAAGAAACCGCTTTCGGACGGATTCCGCCGAGCTGTAGAGGATATGGGGCTTACAAAAGACGAGGTCTGCGTCGTCGGAGACCAGCTTTACACGGATATTTTAGGGGCGAACCTGTTCGGCTGCCTGAGCATCTTCACCCGGCCAATTGCTCCGGAATCCTGGAAAAAGCAGACCTTCATCCGCATCAAGCGCATCCTCGAAAAGCCCTTCCTCCCGAAGCAGTATATCGGCAAACAAAACTGAGATGCAGGTGCAGGAGGCTCAGCCTCCTGCCGAGGGAGGTTTAGGAGGGGCGAGGAGCCCCTCCTAAGCGGACGATAGTCCGCCGATCACTATCAATTAAGGAGATGTTCCTATGAAGAAAATCCTCATCATGCACGGCCCGAATCTCAACCTCCTCGGAGAGCGTGAGCCGGGCATCTACGGTGATACCAATTTTGAGACGCTCAACGCCCATCTGGTGGAATTTGCGGCATCCCTTGGCCTGGAAGCAGAGGTTTTCCAGTCCAACCACGAGGGCGCCCTCATCGACAAGCTCCACGAGAGCCGCAGGGAATTCGCAGGCGTCGTCCTCAACGCCGGTGCCTACACCCACTACAGCTATGCCATTTCTGACGCCATCAAGGCCATCCGGATTCCTGTCATTGAGGTGCACATCAGCAACATCTTTGCAAGGGATGCCTTCCGCTCCAATTCCGTGATTGCGCCGGTCTGCAAGGGCAGTATTTCCGGTTTCGGTCTGCTTAGCTATGACCTTGGCATCCGGGCGCTTGCGGAGATGACGAAATGAGCCGCATCGACCGGCTCCGGGCGCTGCTTGCAGGCAAGGCGGACTGTGCGCTCGTGACCGATGACATCAACCGCCGCTACCTCACCGGGATGAAGTCCTCTGCCGGCTATGTACTGGTATTCCCGGAGGAAGCCTATCTCATCATTGATTTCCGCTATATCGAAAAAGCCCATGAAATTGTCAAAACCTGTACGGTTCTCCAGCAGGAGCCCGGTGTTCTCCGGCAGCTCGGCAGCCTTATGCGCAGGCACGGCGCCAAGACCTGCGCCCTCGAATCCATGAGCCTGACGCTCCAGCGTGCGGACACGTTCCGGAAGATCGAAGGCGTGGAATTTCTCACCGACAACACCCTCAGCCAGGCACTCTATGACCTGCGCACGGTCAAGGAGCCGGAGGAGATCGTCAGGATCAAGGCCGCCCAGCAGATCGCAGAGGAAGCTCTTGAACGCCTCCTGCAAACGCTCCATGCCGGCATGACCGAGCGGGAAGTGGCCATTGAGCTCGACTTCAACATGCGCCGTCTTGGTGCAGAGGATCTGAGCTTCGAGACCATTGCCCTGACCGGAGCACACACTTCCATGCCCCACGGCGTGCCGGATGACCGTGTGATTGAGCCGGACAGCTTCGTGCTGATGGACTTTGGTGCCGTGGTGGAAGGCTACCACAGTGACATGACCCGCACTGTCTGCGTCGGGACACCGACCGAGGAGATGCGGGAGATCTATCACATCGTCCGGACTGCACAGAATGCGGGTCTTGCTGCTGCCCGTCCCGGCATCACGGGACGGGAGCTTGACGCTGCTGCACGGGATATCATCCGGGATGCCGGCTACGGCGATGCTTTCGGACATTCTCTCGGACACGGCGTCGGCCTGGAGATTCATGAGTACCCGGTCGCCGCACCCTCACGGACGCAGATTTTAGCGCCCGGCAATGTCGTGACCATCGAACCGGGGATTTATCTTCCGGGCAAATTCGGCATCCGGATTGAGGATTTTGTGCAGATTAACGAAAATGGCTGCGAAAACCTGACAAAAATACCAAATACGCTGATTTGTGTCTGAAATTGATTCTCAGGGCTTGCAAAATCGTTGATTGTAGTGTAAAATTTAA
>JAFXOO010000284.1 GCA_017528675.1 Oscillospiraceae bacterium
GATCCCCGTATCCAGAAAATTGTATTTGTCCTGACGATCAACGAAGCTTTTGAGCATCATCTGAACTTCAGCATGATCCAGGATCCCTATGTACGGATAATTGATGCAGCAACCAACCGTGTGCTTCTCAGCTACCGGATGGAGGAGCTCTATGCCAACGTCATCTCCATGACCATCGGTGAATTGTACCTGCACAACGGTCAGTGGAAATTCAACCCCGTAGGCAACGGCGTAAACCAGGATCTTGCCGGACAGTGTGCTGTCTACGGTGTCGAGATCAATTAACGGAGGAACTGAATATGGTAGTATTTGAAACTGTCAACGAGCTGGCTCTCAAAGTCACCTGTCAGGGCAATGACACAATCTTCACAAAGGCCGGTGCTTTCATCGCCGGAGAAAGCCCTGTGAAAAATTACAAATTCGAGAAAGTGCTCCTCGGCCCGGAGGGCGGCCTCGGTCAGGCATTACTCGGCTCACTCATGCGGCGTGCAACCGGTGAAAATATCCCGCTTATGAAGGTCATTATGAACGGCGATTCCGTGACCTATTATGCCAATATGGGACAGCATGTGGTCGTGTATCAGCTCGATTACGGCGAGATGATTTCTGTCGAATCCGAAAACCTGCTCGCCTTTTCCAGCGATTGCAAATACAGTGTGCGCTTCATCGGTGTCGGCATGTTCTCCCAGAAGGGTCTGTGTACCACAACACTGACCGGCAACGGCGCCAACGCCTATGTGGCAGTGATCTGCGACGGCAATCCGCTTGTGCTGAGCAATATCGGAACGGGCACCACACTCTCGGCTGACCCGGATGCTGTAGTCTGCTGGATCGGAAACGGCCCCTGTGACCCGAATATCACAGCCGATGTCAACTGGAAGACCTTTATCGGTCAGTCCTCCGGCGAATCCTATTCTTTTGAATGGAGCCAGCACTGCCCGGTCACCGTCATCATCCAGCCTTCTGAACGAGGCGGCAATTACAGCGGCGCCAACGTGCGTATGAGCATTGACTGACCAGGAGTCTTTGCCGCTGTTTTCACAGTTACCACAATCTCCAGTAAAAATGCAGCGTCCTGATGTCAGGGCGCTGCATCTGTCTGTCAAAAAGTCCGGTTTCTGGTGCTGGTGCATCTGCGAGCGCCCCGAACCCTATAAAATAGCTTTTTTGACGGAATGAGGCGATTAGCCTCAATGCTTTCGTCACATACCGACAAGCATATCATAGGTCACACCGTACTTTTCCGCAATATCCCTTGCATAGGATGAGCCCTCCGGCTGTGCCAGAGCCACCTTGAATGAACGCTTGCCGTCCTCCGTCCGCATAATGAGCGAAGCAGCCCCGGCGGCGTTGCTTTCACGGGTAAGCGCCTCAGCATCCTCACCCAGCTTGTGCATATGGGTATTGTAGATCGTCCGCACAGCTTTGGTCAGGAGCGCTTTTACGGAATCTCTTGCGATATAGTAGCCCTCCTCAAACGAGGTGGTGGAGAAGGTCTCATTCAGAAGCAGGAGGCTTTTGTCTGTGGACTGAGAGAACAGCTCCCTGAAACGGATGCACTCCTCTCCCAGCCTTCCCAGATCCATTGTCTTGTCCTCATCTGCCGGAAAATGGGTATAGATGCAGTCGCAGGGAACATAGCGGAAGCACTCCGCCGGGACAAAAAGCCCTCCCTGCGCCAGAACAAAAAGCTGCCCGACAGCCTGCGTGATCGTGGTCTTTCCGCCCCGGTTTGCACCTGTGAGGATGTAAACCGTGTGCTTCTGATCGAAGATCAGGTCATTGGGAACGATGTCGCCGGTATTCTCCCTGTTCATAGCGAGCTTCAGATTGTAAAAGCCCTTCGCTTCCATAGAAGCTCCGCCGACGGTGACCGGCTGAGCCTCGCAGAACACGCACCCCTTTTCCATCAGACCGCCGATGAACTCCGCACATCTGATGTAGTATACAAACTCCGGTACAAGTCCTGATAGATTCACAATCGCTACATTTGCATACTTTGTCAGCGTGTCCCTCAGCTTCTTCACAAGAGAACTGAGCATTTTGTTCACGACGGTATCCAGATAGAATGTGGAGCTTTCCGCTGCACCATCCGCCATCGCATTGACGATCGTGGACTTGGCTCTTGCATCAGTGGCAAAAGAGGATTGTACCGCAAGCAAACCTGCCTCATGCTTCATATGGTCGATGATGCCACGCTTTTCCTCCTGGTCTATAAGCTGATAGTGCAGATCACCGTCCCAGTCTGCGGTGTCACGAAGCTTGTCCCTGGAAGCAATCGCATCTGCAAAATTGCTGACGATGCCGGATTTTTTGAACGGCTTTTTATTGACGGAGACCAGCCCGATGCTTACTGCTTCAAAGCGCTCATTGACATTGATGCCAAGAGTAACGCTCTGCACATCGGATGCTTTCATTTTCAGTGCAGCGATGTCCTTTTTCATTTCGGCAAAGAGGGCATCCTCGTAAAGCCCTGTAATGTAGTCCCGCAGTGAGAGCAGCCCCTCGGAGCTGATTTTATCATCAGAAAGACAATCCCGCATTGTCTCCACCGTTTGGATGTAGTCGTTCAGCTCATCGAGACGGTGAAAGAGATGCCAAAGCCCAAGCTCCTCATCGGAAGTCCTGTGCATGGTGGAAAAATCCTTCATGAACTGTATCTTTTCAAACAGTCCGAGCATTGTTTTTCTCAGCTCAGGCAGCCGGAAGATATCCCCGAAGATCTGCTGACGGTATGCGGCAACTTCCGGATCGTCTGTGACTTGTGAGATCACATTTGCGATAAAACGGCGCTCTCTGGCATCGGCCGATAGTTCCTGAAAGAATCCGTCAAGTCCCAGATCATGTATCACATAATCGGGCAGCGTGCGGAATACCGCATCCGAATCTATGGGCTGAAGCAGGCTGAATCCGGTATTCTGATGCATACAATCACCTCTCAGAGTTTTTTCAATGGAATACAGATATAGCTCAACGTTTCGGCAGGATTCTCCGCAGGCGGCAGATAGAATTCCAGCGAATAATTGCCTGCTAAAGCATAGCCCTGCAACGAGGGCAGCCATTCCGACCAGATCTGCGTATTGACTTTCTGCATAGCTTCGGGCATAGCGCCCTTGCACTTGAACAACGCCCAGAGTCCTCCGGGAATCTGATAGACTTCACAGCCTGACGGAATATCCTCCCACGGCAGATACAGGTCAGCGATCCAGTAGTCAAAGGTCTTGCCGTCCATGTCCGAGCAGACACCGAACATCCCTTTTAAGCCTTTCATGTCTGCCATCCAGTCATTCCAGAATCTCGGAACTTCTTTGTAGCTTGTTTCAGCACTGAACCTCTTTTTAATGCCCACGACCGTAAACGGTGCCTTTTCCACAATCTTGTAATCCAGCATACTTCCGCCCTCCAATGTGATTTTGATATGCAGCGGAGCGAATGACCGCAGGTTAGCACCTGCTTCTCTCGCTTGTGACGGGGTGACGCCGTGAAAGCGCTGGAATGCCTTGGCAAAGCTGTCGGGAGAATCATAGCCGTACTTCATGGCAATGTCGATCACCTTACAATCGGAGCAGCTCAGTTCCTGTGCCGCCAGCGTCATACGGCGGGCACGGATGTATTCCCCGACTGTCATACCGCAAAGCGCACCGAAGATTCGCTGATAATAGAATGGAGAAAGCGCTGCTTTCTTTGCAATCTCCTCGATGTGCAGCTCCGCCGGTAAATTCTGTTCCATATAGGCAATGGAAGCCTGAAACCCTTCAATCCAGTCTTTCACATCATCCGCCTCTTTCCGCTAAACATATTGTATCACGGCAGGGCATTTTCGTCCCGACTTTTTCTGCTCGCTTTGTCGGGGTTATCATGATTGTTGTTACCTGCCCGTGCCATCTGGTAGTTTGAATCCAGTCTGAGATTCCGTATAGCACTTCTTGTCTGGCATAAAAAATGCTCCCCTTTTGTCAGACTTTGAAGCGATATATCTTTACTATACCACATTGTCCAACAAATGGGGAGCATTTCACCTCGGAAGGTGCAGTTTTGTTTCACATTGTCTGTGATTACTTGTTGACAGAATCCTTGAGGTTCTTGCCAGCCTTGAAAGCGGGAGCCTTGCAAGCCGGAACATCCTGCATCTTGCCGGTGCGGGGGTTCTTGCACTGCTTTGCAGCACGCTCACGAACCTCGAACACGCCGAAGCCAGTCAGTGTAACCTTATCGCCCTCAACCAGAGCGTCCTTAATGCTCTCGAAAACAGCGTCAACGAATACACCAGCGTCCTTCTTGGACTTACCGGTCTTCTCAGCAACTGCCTGAATCAATTCTGCTTTTTTCATGGTGTACATCCTCCATAAGATAAATTATACTTGTATTATATACGATTCACGCCGATTTGTCAAGGTTTTTCGGAAAAATTGGCGATTCCACAGAATTTCAGTACGTTTATAGCACGTTTTTAGATAATATCATAGAAAACCACCCGAAATTCCGATGTTTTTGGCTTAAGCCCCATCATTTTCCGGCTCTGCGCCGGCATTCGGAACCTCCGGAACGGTGTATTTTCCCTTCTTCCTGAGGCGGTCGAAAACGATGTCATACCCGCTGCCAAGCGAACGGGTGACACGGCTGATGGTGGCGGTGCTGGCGCTTGTGGCGGCAACAATATCGCTGTAGACCCGGTGCTCCCGGAGCATCTTTGCCACTTGCAGCCGCTGTGACATGGTCTGCAACTCAAGCACCGTGCAAAGATCGTCAAAGAAGGCACTGCACTCCTCCTTGGTCTCCAGGCAGAGAATGGCCTCGTAGAGTTCTTCAATTACAGTAGGCTTGTTCTTTCCACGTTTCATGGTGTTTTTTCCTTTCCGCAAGATACAGCCCTTGCTGGGCACATTCTTATTTTAACACATTGCAGTGAAAAAGTAAAGAGTTTTTTCAAATTTCCATAAATTTTCTTGTCATGAAAGCTCGGATGCAGTGCTTCGGGGATTGTAGAAAGCGGCTGTTTGCGGGGCTTCCCCCTCTATGCCCCATTGCTGGTTTTCAGATCAATCAGCGCTTCCTTATGTCTCCCACTCCAGTCTCGGAACCGGGTGGAAGCCGGTGGTTTTGGCAAAGCTCATCTGATGTGTAAAGCGCTCCACGAAATCCGATGCATCAATGCGGTCAAAATTGCATCCCGCAAATCCCTCCCGTGTGAACAGCACGGACAGGATTGTAAACTCCTCGTCATTGCCGGTTGAGGTATCCAGCACGCTATCCACCGCATGCACCATGACATAGTCCACCGGCAGTACAGAAAACAGCTCCCGTCCCAGCCGGATGGCTGCACTGCAAACATAATCCTGCATGATGTCATAATACATCGTCTTGGTCATCGCCTTTTCGGAAAGCTTGCCGGTCTGTGTCAGACTATAGGTCTGCTCCGGCACAACGTCCTTGCTCAGCACCCGGAATTCGATCTCCATCCGGCCGGGCGTGTCCGTGCCGAATTCAAGATCGCTGCCGTAGTCTGCAAAGTCCTCGAACGGATTGGCAGTCTCAATCGCCTCCAGATAGGCGTCCGTGTCACCCTTCAGGATCCGCCCGGCAAATGCCTTGCTCTCCTCCCATTCCGCATAGGCCTCGGCATCGGCCGCTCTGGCGGCATTCAGGGCATCCTCATTCTCACGCTGCTGCTTTTCTGCACCGCCGAACAGATTCGAGAAGAATCCTGGCTTTTTCGCAGCAAGCGCCGCAGCCGTCTCCTGCTCGGCAGGGCCGGGTTTTCCCTTCTCAAACGGCGCCGGTGCATCCCGCAATGCCTGCCAGTCAATCGGCTCCTCGCACTCCTTGTGGACGCTGCGGATCAGGTCGAGGTAATTCTCGTGCTCCTCAACTTTAAGGCGGTTCTGCTCCAGCTCCGTTGCCTTCTGCTGGGCAAGCGCCTCCTTCTTCTTTGCAAGATCCTCCTGTTTCTTGCGTGCAGAGGAGGAATAGTTCCGTTTTTTCGATGATTTTTTCTTTCCGCCGCTTGATGCTGTATAAGACAGCCCCGTGCCGGGAATGCCGACTCTCACGGAGCTGCGGCCGCTTGTGTTAATTGACGCACGGGCCCCCTTTGTTCCAACGCTCACGCCCACGCCTGATTTGCTCAGGTTCAGGGAAACGCCCTTGCAGATTTTGATGCTTTTCCGGAAATTCAAGCCCATTGTGATCCCTCCTGTGATTGTACAATACAGCGCCGTTTCAGGCCAGCGTGATATGCGGGCAGTCTGCCGGCGCATCTCACAAGGCATCTGGTTTCCTTTTCATTTTAGCATGTTTAAGCCAAAAAGTCAATTACAGCCAAAGGATATGTATGATTCTCCAAAAATAGCCTCCAGCAATTGTGCACCCCGCCAAAAAGAGGGCAATATGTCTGGACTTCTCTTGTATTTTCCATCCATATCTATTATAATATAGTAAAATTCTATTTTCAGGAGGTCAGCACAATGCATATTTGTCCTAAATGCGGCAGACAGCTTGCCGACGGCGAGATTTGCCACTGCGACGCACCCAACCAGCCGCAATCCGAGCAGCCGGGCTTTTCCTACGGTCAGCCCGTGCCGCCGCAGTATCCGCAGGGGTACTACTACAATCCCCAGCAGGCACCCCCGCAGAAGAAGGGTCTGTCCAACGGCTGCATCATCGCACTGGTCATCGGCATCATCTCCTTTTTCTTCATCACAGCCATCCTCGTAGCAATCCTGGTGCCTGCCATGATCGGTTACACCAGAAAAGCCAATTATTCCAAATCCACAGCACAGGCCAAAACTGTCTTCAATGCGGCAAATTCGGCGCTTACGGAACTGGATACCAGAGGCGAACTGGAAGCATTGGGCAGGAACTATATCATCTGCTCTGAGCCAGGCTCTGATTTCAATGCGGAAGGCGACACTGCCACGCTGCACCAGCTCGTGGAGCAGTTTATCCCTGAGGATTCCGATGGTAAGCAGTGGGAATATTTCTTTGTCGTGGAGGACAATACATGCGTTTACGCCGCAGCCTCCCGCACAGATCTGAATCTGAGCGGTTCCTATCCGCCCGGCTCTGATCTGCGCCCCAACCGTCTTGAAGGCATTCTTGCCCCGGAGGACTGGACGATCAACGACCTCTATACCGATGCCGTAACCAACCTTCCGGTCTATGATTTCGGCAGTTCTGATGATTGGGACTATGATGACGAGCAGGAGTACGACTGGGACTACCAGTACGAATAAGACAAAAGAGCAGCGCCGTTACAGCGCTGCTCTTTCTGCTTATTTTTTCAGAAGAATCCGTTTCAGTGCACCAAGATCAAAGACATCCGTCACACCGTCATCAACCACATCAGTCTGTGTAAGCTTTACCTTCTGCCCGGATACAAACTTCTGCAACAGCACCAGATCGAGCACATCAACCTCGCCGTCACCGTTGTAATCACCGGGAGCACCTGCGGTTGCCTCCGTATAGACCGCCTTCACAGTGGCATTGCCATTCTGGAGCCTGATGCGGACAGAGGCATCCGTTTCCTTGCCCTCCGTCAGCTCTGCACCCTCGATTTCCCAGCGCACGAAGCGGAAGCCCTCCTTCGGCTCTGCCGTGAGCGGGAGGTCGTAATCACTGTGATACTTACCGCTCCAGGAGTCAATCTCCCCAAGCTTCAGTGTGTTGAGCCGGATGCTGCCGGACGCTGCGTCATTCTGCACGGTAAGCGTCTGAGCCTGGCTCCGGAGCTGTGCCGCTGACCGCAGTGTGCGCTCCATTGCATCATACCGCTGGCTGTAGAAGCTTGTGATTGTCCGGTAGTCGTTCTCCACATTCTTCTGCCCGCCACCCATATTGCTGTTGTGGAAGCGCTTGTAGGTATCGGTAATCTGGGTAGCATAATTCTGCTTGTAATAGTCAATCACCGGCGAGACACGGTCCATGTCGAAATTGTAATTCGCCAGATCCATCATCGTTGCCGAGAACGCAAGACGGAAGTCCTCGTCCTCAAGCAGCTTCGTGAACATTTTGCTGAAATCATCTTCATTCTGGCGGATCCGTGCGAAAGCATCCGTCGATGCGGCGGTCGTCTGTGTGTTATACAGCCCCTGTCCGTATTCCGTATCAAAGAGGTACATACGCCACTTGCCGTCGGCATAGGGGTTTTTCTCATCCTGCACGCTCGTGCGCCATACAGCGACATTGTTCTGCGGCCAGTCCCAGTTCACCCAGTAAATCTGCGCTGCAAAATAGTCGAGATAGCTCTGCATATCGACCTTTTCACAAAGCTGTGCATAGCTGATGGTGCCGTTTGCAACCCCCTGCACCATACTGTTCCACTCGTTCAGATCTGCCTCGGTACCCTCCTCAAGCTCATTGTTCTTGATGATGACAACGCTCGAAGCATCCACGCCGTAATGGCTGTCCAGCGTGCTTTTATCGACCTTCTCGGTGATCTGGTAGATACCCCAGAATTCGCCGTCGATGAACAGCACGCACTCATCCGTTGCCTGTACCGTGAAAGCTCTGTCCTTCACGAGCTGCTGGTTGATAGAATCACGGAAGAAAGCCGATTCATTGTCATTTCCGCCGTTGCGCAGCACAATCCGCTCGAACTTGGTGATCGGCTTGCCGTTCTTTGCCTTGGTCGCCGTGCCGCTGAAGAAATCATATTGCAGCTCCGGCATGCCATAATCCCGTCTGGCATAAATGTTGAAGCTTTTCTGCGGGGAATTGCGGGAGGCGCCGCCCTTGATACGGATGCCGACGTTCTGGTCAATCACAAGATTGCCGTTGTCAAATACCGTGAAGCTTGCCTCACGCTCCCATTCCTTGCCCTTCTGGGTGTAATTGGCAGCCTTCTCCCAGTCATTGACCATGCCGCCGCCCCACGGGAAACCGCCCCACGGATTCTGCGGGCCGCCCGGCTGCTGTGTTTCATTCTCCTCGTCATAAACCTTGCCGAGGCAATAGATACCCTTCTCATAATCAAACAGATTGTCCGGGTCCGTCACCATGGAAACAACCTTCATCTTCGGATAATAGCCGGAATTGGTCTTGCCGAGGAAGTAGGTTTTTGTCACGGAAGCGCTCACTCTGCCCTGTGCATCGACCGCCACTGCACGGATGATGGCGGCCTTGTCCACCTTCTCTCTCGGCGGCGTATAGCCCGATGCAGAAATATCTGTCCGGGCACTCAGACGGTTTTCCGTATCAGACATATCCTGGATGCGGATAGGTGCCGTGTATTTCTCAGACTCCGCAGTCGGATCGCTGCCGTCGATGGTGTAATAAATTGTCGATCCCGCCGGCGCTGTCAGCGTCAGGTCAAAGCTGCTGTCATAGAAGCCGCTCTCCTGTGAGAATTCCGGCGGCTCCACGGCATTTTCGCCCTCCGGTGCGGTGTTTGCCCTGCCCGGCGTTACGGAAAGCATGAACCATTCGCCGCTGCCGTCCGGATACTGTCCATAGGATGTGTCGGCAGCAATGGAACCGAAGGTCAGCGTATCCACCGCCGTGCCGTCCGGGGTTGTGAGCGTCAGTGTCTCGCCGGTACCGGACAGACCAAACGGCGCAATCGAGGTATCCGTTGCACCCGCTGTGCTGTCACAGTAGATCACCAGCCGTTCGCCTGCCGCAAGGCTCGTGCCTGCGGGGAAGGTAAAGCGATAGGGCTTCGTTGCCTTGTCGCTGATGCCCCAGCCGGAAAGATCCGCCGCAGCGCTGCCGCTGTTATAGAGCTCAATCCAGTCATAGCCGTTTCCCGATGTGCTCTTGGAGCAGACCTCGTTGAAGACCACGCCGCCTGCCGCTGCACTTGCCGGCAGAAGCCCCGCCTGTCCGATGAGCAGTCCGAGACACAGAATCCCGGCTGCTGTCCGTGTTGTTTTCATCATAGTGACCTCCTCAGAATGATATTTCCCCCTTGATTCTATCTCAGGGCACCGCCCTGAAAGTGACATTAGTCATGCGGTTGCCGGCTCCCTGAGCCAGGCAGTTCGCTCATACCGTCGCACTCCCCTACTGTACAGGCATCGATTCAGCTTTCATTATACCATAGTTTTCTAAAAAAAGCAAGTAAATCTGTGCAATTTATACTACTTTTCGTTCAGTCTGTCAAAGAGCTCGAAACACATGTTCTTCGCCGTATGGCGCAGGGGGCAGGGAGCCAATGCCAACAACTTAAGCTTTTTTGTCGGCTTGCGCCGACTTAGGAGGGGCTGCTCGCCCCTCCTAAACCACCCTCGGCAGGGCGGTGACCGCCCTGCACCCGCAGGTTTTGTTTTCGTTAAGCAGAGAATGACGCCGCACCAACCACTTTTTTAGGCATAATCCATAAAAGCGCTGACAAAGCTGACAGAACCCCTGAAAACCGCTTGCATTTCACGCTGTAATGATTTATAATAGTATGGTAGTTACATTCTCACCGCCTGTCCGGCAGATGAAAACAGACGAAGACAAAGGAGTATAAAAATGAAAA
>JAFXOO010000285.1 GCA_017528675.1 Oscillospiraceae bacterium
CTGCCGACTCTGCCGTCCTTGCTGCGGGTTCCCTCCGGAAAAATCAGAAGATTGACACCGTTCTGCACATTCCCGATTGCCCGGTCAATGGCTTCCATGTCGCCCTTTCCACGCTCCACCGGAAACGCTCCGAGCGAACGAATCAGCCATCCGAACAGCTTGTTCTGAAATAGCTCCGTCTTTGCCATGAAGCTGAATCTGCCCCGTCCGGCAAGCGTCACCAGCACCGGATCAGCATAGCTCCTGTGATTGGAGGCGTAGATAAACGCCTTTCCCTTCGGGATATTTTCCTTTCCTTCAATGTGCAGGTTATACCATATATGCATGGCAATCCGCACAAGAAACACAATCACATAATACATGGCTCCACCGCCTTATTCCATGACTTCCCGAATCAGTGCCGTGATGCGTTCCACAACCTCATTGAAGCCCATATTGGATGAATCTACGGTAACAGCATCCTCCGGTACCGTCAGCGGCGCAATTTTACGGTGCGTGTCGTTGTAGTCCCGCTGCTCAATATCCTTGAGAATCTCCTCATAGGGCGGGCAGTTCGGCTTTTCCCGCAGCTCCAGATAGCGACGGCTGGCACGCTCCTCTGCGGAGGCGGTCAGGAAGATCTTGAGGTCTGCATGCGGCAGCACCACAGACCCGATATCACGGCCATCCATAATAATATTGTTCTCAGCAGCGATCTTTTTTTGCAGATCGAGCAGGTGTGCACGCACTGCCGGAACGGCAGATACCTTTGATGCCGCCATGGAGACCTCCGGCGTGCGGATGTAGTCGGTCACATCCTCACCGCAGAGCATGACCCGCTGCGCCCCGCCGAGGAATTTCAGCTCGACCGTGATCTCACCGATCACCCGTTCAATCGCCTCCGGTGCGAGGCAGTCGTTCCGGATGGCGTACAGACCGATGGCACGGTACATGGCTCCGGTGTCCACATGGATGAAGCCGAGATCCGTGGCAACAGCTTTGGAAATGCTGCTCTTGCCGGCTCCGCTCGGGCCGTCGATCGCTATGTTGACTGTTTTCATGATATACTCCTTTATTTCCAGGGGTCAAGCCCCTTGTTATCCTGTCAAGGCTGCGGATTCCGTGTATCCGCTATCCTTCCACACAGGCACGGGCCGCAAGATACGCCGTTGCCCAGGCTATCTGTAAATTGAAGCCGCCGGTATAGGCATCGCAGTCGAGCACTTCACCGGCAAAATACAGCCCCGGCACGAGTTTTGACTCCATCGTGCGGGGATTGACCTCCTTACAGAGAACACCGCCACGGGTAATGATGCCCTCCGCCATCGGGCGTGTGCTGCGGACGGTGAAGTCAAAATCCTTCAGCACAGTGCAGATGCGTGTGCGCTGCGGTTTCGTCAGGGAATTACAGCGGGTCTGCGCCGGAATGCCGCAGCGTCCGATCAGCGGCATGACCATGCTCGCCGGAACGACCCTGCGCAGAAGCGACGGCAGCGCCTTGTTTGGTACATCTGCAATCTCACGCTGCAAGCGCTTGTCAAGCTGCTCCGGTGTGAGGGCGGGCTTCATATCAATGTGCAGCGTCCAGGTGCCCTCGCCCTCCATATGTGCCGAGGCACTCAGGACAAGCGGCCCGGACACGCCAAAATGTGTAAACAGCATCTCACCCTGCTCGGAAAAGACCGTCTTTGCATCACGGCGCAGCGTCAGGGAGACATTTTTCAGTGACAGCCCCATCATTTCGGCGCAGTCACGTTCGAGTGTCTCAAGCGGCACCAGCGAAGGCTGAAGCGCTGTGACGGTATGGCCGACGGATGCTGCCAGCTTGCAGCCATCGCCCTCGGAGCCGGTGAGCGGATAGGTTGCACCGCCCGCCGCCACAATCACACGGTCGGCATCATACTGCTTCTGACCGCAGGAAACGCCGCAGCAGCGCCCTTCCGGGTCGGTCAGCAGTGCTGTCACACGGTCGTGCACCACCTCCACATGCAAGCGGCGCATCTCGGAGACAAGCGCTTCTGCAATGTCGGCCGCCCTGTCGCTGACGGGGAACACCCGATTCCCCCTCTCGACCTTGAGCGGCACGCCAAGGCTCTCGAAATATGCCATCACATCCTGCGGCGAACAGGCTGCAAAGGCGCTGTACAGGAAGCGCCCGCCGTGCGGAATGTTGCGCATCAATGTCTCCTGGTCGCAGTCATTGGTGACGTTGCAGCGGCCCTTGCCCGTGATACGCAGCTTCTTGCCAAGACGGTCATTGCGTTCGAGCACAATGACCTGTTCCCCTGCTGCGGCTGCATGAACGGCCGCAAAGCAGCCTGCTGCACCGCCGCCGATGATGAGTGTCCTCATGGCGCACCTCCGAGGAGCTTTCTGCGGCGTTTTGCCAGCAGCTCACGGCGGAGCGCTGCCGTATCCGGCCGCAGCTCCCAGCCCGCCTCAGTCATCTCAAGCACATCGCCCTCCCCGGCACCGTCCGGAAGCTCATGCAGCGGAATATTTCGCAGCGACCCGTTGTCTTAGAGCACAGCCATACTGCCTTCGATGCGGTCTATCACAAACATACCTTCCTCGCTTTCCTGCGGAGATCTCCGTCAGATCAAAAGAATCATCTCAGCTTGTTGTTTTATCTGTTGCAATGCTGCGTTTTCCCGTAGCAGGGTCATACCGGAACACAATATCGCCCTGCTTTGCCGTGACATATACCTTGTCCGTATACGCATGCAGGCGATTCAGCGTCTCCTTGTGCGGATGACCGTAATCATTGTCCTTACCGCAGGAGATCGCCGCATAGTCCGGACGGACTGCCGCCAGAAACGCCTCACTGCACGATGATTCGCTGCCATGATGCCCGACCTTCAGGAAATCGGCATGCAGATCGTATTTATGGGCAAGGATCTGCTCCTCCTCCGGCATCTCCATATCACCCGTCAGCAGACAGGTGCAGTCTCCGTACTGCACACGCAGCACAAGCGAGAGATTGTTCAGATCCTGCGCCGTATCCGTATCCGGTGCAAGCACCGTGATGCGAGCCCCTCCAACCTTGAACCGGTCGCCTGACCGCAAGGCACGGAAGCGTGCACCGGAGCCCTCCGCTGCATCGAGGTATGCTTCATAAGTACTCGTCACAGGCAGCAGCTCCCCGGCGCAGACCGGCTCGATGATATTCTTCGGCGGATAGGCTTTGATGACCTCCGCCAGACCGCCGATATGATCGGCATGGGCATGCGTCGCAGCCACATAATCGAGCTTTGAAATGCCTTTTTCCTGAAGATAGCGCAGTATCCTGGGTGCGGCAGCGGGCTCTCCGCCATCCACCAGCATGGCATGTCCGTCAGCAATCACGAGGATGCTGTCCCCCTGGCCGATGTCGAGCACATGCACCTGAAACGGCGCATCTGCCTGCTTGCCGCCGGATGCCGGCTTGTACTCCATGTGCAGTCTTCCGCTGATGAGTGCCACCACTGCAAGGAGTACCACAACCACCGCATAGATGATCTTGTTTTTGGCTTTCGGGTCTTCCGGAATCTTCGGTAATTTTGGCCGACCGAACAAGGTCATGCCTCCCCTCACTTCATTTTGCGGAGCTTTCGCTCGTCAAGCTGCTCCCTGGTCAGGAGCACCTTTCTGGGCTTGGCGCCCTCATAGGGACCGATGATGCCCATTTTTTCCAGCTCATCCATAATGCGGGCAGCTCTGCCATAGCCGAGCTTCAGCCGGCGCTGGAGATTGGAGGTGGACGCCTGTCCGGCGGTGACCACGACCTCTATTGCCCGATCGATCATATCTGCATCACCATCGAGCTCAAGCTCC
>JAFXOO010000286.1 GCA_017528675.1 Oscillospiraceae bacterium
AGCATGTCCATGATCGCCTGTGGGAATTTGAGTGACCGCTGTGACTTCCTCGTCTTGGTGGTGGCAGTGTAAACGCCCTTCTTTGCCGTGTAGTTGCTGGTACGGCGCACGCTGATGACGTTATTCTCGAAGTCTACGTCCTTCCATTCCAGCCCCAGCATCTCACCACGGCGGAAGCCGCTGTAGATCATCAGATTGAAGAAAGTTCGATACTTCAAAGGCTCATCTTCGAGCAGCGTGAGCAGCCGCTGCACCTGTTCGTGCGTGTAGATCTTCTTTTCCGTCTGCTCTCCCTTCGGAAGCCGGACTTTCGAGCAGGGATTGTCACTGACAACACCCATACGCTCGGCGTAGGAGAACACATCTGAAATGAAGCTCAGGTAGTGGCGGATCGTTTTCAGCGAAAGCGGCTTGCCGGTTCTCTCGTTTGCCCCGTCCTTATAGAGCGAATTGATAAACACCTGAATCTGTCTGGGTGTGAGCTTGTCCATCCGGATATGTCCGATCGCAGCATACACACGCTTGCGAAGCTGTAACATGCGCTCATAGGTCGTGTTGCGCAGATTCATTTCGGCATACTCCTCGAACCACTGCTCTGCGAATGTCTCAAACTTGATAGCCTGACTCTGGTAGCCTCTGATACAAATCTCCTCAAACTCTACGGCTTGCTTGTTCAGCTCGTGTTCGATCTGTCTTTTTGTCATATTCGGCTCAGGTTTCCACGTTTTGGACTGGATCACCTGATTGCCCTTACAATCGTAGCCGCAGCTTACCCGGATCAGGTAGCTGTTGCCTCTTTTTTGAATCGTAGCCATAATACCTCCTGTTAGGCATCACAGCATTCCTCCACAGTCTAATTATATCACTTTTACGCTTTAAAGTCAAGACTTGTAAAGAAAATACTCGTGAATTTTGGTTTTGGTTTGGTTGAATCTGAGCCGTGCAACAGATCAAGAGCAGCTATGGCAATGTCCTGACCGGATGGCCGCTGAGATATTCCAGCAATGAGCTTTTGCAGATGAGGATCTTCCCACGCTTTCCCTCGCCCGTTCGGATATGCTGGACATGCCCTTGTGCAACCAGTTTGCGGATCGTGTGTTGGGAGACACCCGGTACGACCTCCGAGCATTCTTTGATCGTAAGCATTTCCAGAGGCTTGCTGACTGTATCCGGAGCATCGGATTCAGTCTCTAATTCGAGCAATAGATTGAGAATACACTCAATAATTTGTTGTTTACTTCTTGCCATTTCAATTTCTCCTTATGTACGAGGGCGGATTGTCTCCGCCCTCTCTTTTGCTTTGCTGCCGCAAGCGGCAGCATTATGGTAGTTTCCATAGCGGATATTCTCTGACAGCGCTGCTGCCCCCTCCGCAACGGGAGCATACCAGCCGGAGGTTCACCGTCCCTCCGCATAAGACGAGCTTCTCGTGCTTTCAAGGCTCCGAGCCGTGTTTACGGACGTGCCATATCCTGACTTTCATCGCCGGAGCAGACTGGTGCTGCCTGCCCATTCCTGCATGTTGGTCGCTCCCTCCGGATGGAGATCGTGGCGCATGGGATGGCTGGACGTTTTGCGCCCATCAGAATACGCTGTACTGGTATGCTGCTATTCAGTTTTCAAGGTTCGTGAGAATAGCCTGTAAAAAGCCTCTCACTTATATACAGTAACTTTTTTGAGTTTAACAACCAGATTGGAGAAAAAAGTTGTAGAAAAACGGTGGATTCTATGTTTCGCACAAGAATTGAGCTTCTCATATGTGCAAAATGCCCATCTAACGCACAGTTGCTAATGAACTCCTGTTTATCCTCAATTGATGAGGTATTTACAGATTTCATAATCTTGAACTTGCATGTTGCCTACACACAGGAAGAGCTTGAACTATTGCAGAAGTTAATCGACACGATGGAGGAAGCGATTCACGAAGCTGAGCTGTCAGACGATCCACGCCATGAGACTTACCTGAAGAAATACTATATAGATATGGCAAGCATTCTGATCCGGAGCGCCCCGGAATACGGGCAGGAAGCGGCAGAACTGTTAGAAAAGGCATATACTCTGATTTCAGAGACAGATGATGAAAATCTGTGCTATCATTGCATGGTGTCCGCATGGTATTATACACTGATCGAGCCTGATTTCTACAAGATGAAGATGCTGACAGAACGTGCAGCAGCACATGCAGAAAAAGCATTCCACACGGATCTGGAGCAGATCGACATCATCTGTGTCCCGACAGCAGATTGTTATTGCAATCATGGGGAATTTGCTCTTGCAGAGGCAAAGCTGCAACAGGCAGTGAAGCTCTGTGAACAACATCCGGATATGCTGCCATATGTGGACAAGAAGATCGAGTTAATGAACTTCCTGCTCGATGTGTACTGGGAAATGAAGGATCTGTCGAGGTTACGTTCAATGATTACTGAGATCGACCGGCTTAATGAATTGTATCGAGAACAGGGCATCTGTCGTGAGGTGAATCCAGAGCTGCGGAATCTCGCCATAAAATAGCGAAAAGCAGGCACGTTGGAGCCTGCTTTTTCTTTGGAATCCGTTTTTATAACCTCCATCAGAGGTGTGTTATACTGGTAACAGCAGGAAACAAACCACATCCCTGAAGGAGGTCTTATTATGAAAAACACGAGAAATGCAAGCTTTGGAATGCTGACACTAACCGTATGATTCGCACTTACTCTGGGCGGCTGCGGCCTTGTCACTCATCCGCAGAACAGCACGTCCGAGGGAGAGCCTATCGTAGCAACAGCCGACCCGGTGCTCAGCGTCACGGATACGATTGACCTGTCCAGTGAAACGGAACCTGCCCCGACCACAGAAGCTCCAAAACCAACAGAAACCACCAAGCCGACAGAAGCACCTAAGCCAACAGAGCCCAAGAAAAAAAGCGCAGAGGAAGTCATGGAGGAACTGCAAAACAAGCCGGATCGAAACGGGTTTGACCTGACGACCTGCCACTATGAAGATGTCGATGGGATGCAGGTGCCGTTTCCTGCGTACTTCAACAAGAAAGATGAGAATAACGGTGCGGTGATATACGGCGGAATCGATCATAATGCAGTTGTTGGCTTTACGAGCTATTCCATGGAGGCGGAAATATCAGAAGCAGTCTTCAATCTTAAGAAGAGTGAATTGCTCGATTCGATCTATCAAAAAGATAAGGACACTGTCATATGCGAAAGCACTGAAGCTGCCGTTGACGGTAAAAAAGCACAGATCGCACTTACTGTCAATCAGGTGAAAAATGAGGTTTCTGTAACAGCACTTCTGCTCAATGACAATAAGCTGACAGCCTTGCTCTATGTGCAGTCGATTGATGCGGACTACAACTATCTTCCTGATTTTGCACGTTCCATCGACAACATCTCCTTGAATCAGGTGGAACCTGTCACCATCTCCAACGCCTATCTGAGCACGGACTATTCCGGTAAGCAGGTGCTTGTCGTAGAGTACATCTTCACCAACACCTCCAATCAGAACCAGACCTTTGCATTCACCTATTCGGACAAAGTGTTCCAGAACGGCGTACAGTGCAAGGCTGCCTATTTTGTAGACGGGGTGGATGCCGGTGCGTATACCAGAGAGGTGCAGCCTGGTGGCACACTGACTGTTGGCATGGCCTACTACCTCACCGACACCACTGACGTGACCGTTCAGGTCTGCAAGTTCCTGAGCAGCACGCCGATTGCTACCAAAACGGTGAAGGTACAGTAAGGATGATTGTAGGTTGAGATTTGTCAATGTTCCACGAAATAGCGTTGAAATAAGATCGCCCGGATCCTTTTAATAGAAGGATCCGGGCGTTTATCATGTCCCTTACTTCATGCAATCAGAGACTGTGCGCAAAGACTGGTGAACGCTCACGGATTGCATCTTTTGCATGGTTTGTATCCTGCTTTAATCGCTTCGTCCCGTGTCCCCTTGAATTCAAACCGGTTATACTCCGCAATATCTGCCACACTCGGACAGGACGGATAGTGGAACTTCATGGACTTCACATTCAGGATGTAGGTCACATCCTCGCTGAATGTCGGCATGGTGCGGTCTATGGAATCCTGCGAACCTTCGGTCGCCGGAACGATCAGCGCCGGCTCGGTCGTAGACGGCTCAGTCGGGACTGTCGCCTCCGGGTCGATCAGAGCACGGCTTTCTCCGGTGGCATAGTCGATCTCGATATTGGGCTGCACATTGTAGCAGTAGACGCAGAATTGCAGTTCGGGAGCGCTTTCGTCCAGCGACAGTGCCTCCATCAGGACGCCCCTGGCGACCAGTTCATCGCCGAAAAAGACAGGCGTGACACGATACAGCACTGTTGCATGGAAGGACTTCACATAATTAGCGACCTTGCACTCAAACGGCTCCATCCCTTCAACATTCATATAGCGGGTGCCGGTGATGAGGTTGCGCTCGTTGTCATTCTCGCCGGTGAGCTGATAGCCGATCAGATGGCAGCGGTTGTAGAGATAGATGTCCTCAATGATACCGGCATAATTCGCCGTCTGCCAGCCGGAGGGTTTGATCATGCCGATCTGCCCACGTTCTTCCGTCGGCATCAGTTCTTCGCAGACTGTCGCATACGCTGCACCGCAGCGCCCCAGCTCATCAAGCGGGCTGTAGAGCTCAAAGGCTTCGCTTGGGTAATCGGTGAAAAACGGCGTATTCCCGTTGATCTCGACATAGGGGAGCCGCTATACTCCGGCACATCGGAAAGAGAGAAACCTTCGGCAAGCGGGATGGTTTCTGTCGGGAGCGTTTCTACC
>JAFXOO010000287.1 GCA_017528675.1 Oscillospiraceae bacterium
CTCCGGCCTTTACCAGCATTGCCTGTAAATGCTGTTCATCTTTCTCCGTCCACCTGGTCACAAGGGTATGCCCCATTTCGTTGCTCGCCTCCGCATTCCTCTTTCATAATGCTATTTTAGCACAACAGACATCGAATGTCAACTGAACAGCGTCCCGATATCATTAAAATAGAGCTTCCACCCTTCTCCTTCCAGATAGAGTACATATACATCAGAGGTATGTGTCTGCCCATAGAGCGTGACATTGATTGTGCTGCAATATCCCTTTGTAATATTGACTATGGCTCCGATTCCGAGGTATTCTATCCTGCACTTATCGAGTGTTTCCGCATCCAGCGGGGTTTCTGCAATGACCGTCATACTGATGCCGTCCATCTGGTTCAGAGCTTTCTGTGATGTCTCCACATCAGCGCTTGTCATCTGGTTGTACAGGATGTCCGGCATAATGTATTTCATCAGCTCCATGGCATCCCTGTCATTCATCGCAGATGCGAGATCATCGATCAGTTCCTGTGATACAAACTGTGAGCTGGAGGAGGAGACTGAGCGAGTCCCGCCGGAAACGGATTTTTTGGGGGAAATCAGCGTTGTGATACCGGCAAAGACCAGCATGAACACCAGCAGCACGATGACCAGGGGATGCGGTCGATAGGCAGGGGTTCCCGCCTGGTTTACACAGAGCTTGTCGCTGGTATCTTCTGAAACGATCTGGTCAAGTGCATATTTCCCCTTCTGGGTGATTGTATCATAGGTGCTCTTTGACAGAATCACCTTCACAATAAACATGTAGATGCTGAAGACAATGACCCAGAAATTGCCGAAGGCAACACTATCCGCACTCGCTCTATGAAAGATACCGGAAATATTGCCTATGATGAGAAGCGCAAGGATGCCATAGTGGATCAGCATATCAAGTTTGCTGCCATTGTAGAACGGAAGATTATGATGCGCCTGAACATAGGCATATTTTTGTGCCTTTTTGCACTTCTTCTCAAACGCACTCAGTTGTGTCTGGTATCTTTGCAGATACCTGTTCTTCACAGCCGGCTCCATTGGCAGTGCCTTGATCTTCTCAAGATGTGCATGATAATCACCGATGGTGAGAAACTCCTGCGTTGTTTCGAGGATTTCATCATAGGTCTGAATGTCATTCCTTGCAGCAGCAGCCTGTTCCCTTGTCTGTAATGTGACGCCTTGGACAGTGCGGAATTCCTGGTCGAGTTTTGCATCCTGTGCATCCAGGATTTGAAATGCATCCATGCAGTCATTCGGCCGCAGTCCGAATGTTTTGATATACTCAATCGCCGCTGCACGGCAGTTCTTTGCATCCTGTTCTGTTGTACCAAGATGATTCTTCACATACTCTGTGATAATCGCAGCGGCTTTTCTGACGATGCCGACCATTCCGAAAAACGATGCAATCCGCACCAGATCAGGCCTGAACTCCGGGAACTTCTCAAACAGCGCTTTATAATTATTATAATTGAAGGGATTGAGCTGTAGGGAGCGGTAGGTCATTTCTATCTGCTGCTCCCGGCTGAGCTGAAGGTCTATGACATTGTTGCAGAGGACATTCCCGTTTTTTACATCCTCCTTTGTCATGGAAGTACCGTCCGGAAGATGTTTCAAAAACAGCGAATGAAGCATGACTGTTGCATTGTAGACACTGTTTCGCAGATCGGAACGGTATTTTTCATTGCGGAACAGCGCATCAAGTTTTTCGTCGGCATCCGCTTCATCTGCGGCGGCTGCAAATGCGTTCTTGACCGAAGCACCGGCACCTGAAGCCGCATTTAATGCTCCCGCTTTCATCTGATCGCCTATCGCATCCAGCATTCCCCCGCCGATTGTAGTCACCTGCCAGCGGGCACGGTTTGCTTTGGCTCTCTCCCGCTGTGCAGCGTTCATTTTCAGCCGGCTGCGAATCTGATCAGAGCCGTCGTAGAAAACCTGGATGGCACGGCTCATACCATCGAATGCACCAGATTGTTCCGCCATTTCAAGTAACGTATCCTGATCGACGTTGTACACGCCGATGGAGATGAAATCCTGAATCGCCTCATGTAATGCCGCATCCATTGAAACGGCCATAGCATCCGCAAAGCCATCCAACAGATCATCAATCTTCTGGAACTGTTTTTCGCATTCTCTGAATGTTTTCAGGGCATCACCCGCAAGGGTATAGTATTTTATCCGGAATCTGTTATAGACATTTCTGCCAGGCTCCACAGGATAGTCCATCCCCATAAATGAGAGGTGTTCTTCTGTCTGATACTGTTCAAGGATTTGTTTTAAGGTTTCCATAATTTGCCCTCCTGACATAAAGTATTGTTGGTTGTCAAGCAAAATGGTGCTGCGATACGCAGCTGCCGAAGTGTGTTTCTTTGCAGTGTTTTTCTGTACGGAACCGGTGCGGTCTGAATGCGGACATATTCCTTATTAGTATTATAGCATAGATTATACCCGACTTTATCCCGGAATCAGGCAGATTTATCACAGAATACAGGAGAAGCAGGCAGATGCGCTCCAAAGCCGTCAGGCAGGTGCGGTGCGGTGTTGCCTTTACACAAATTCACGCTGTCGGACTTGTGCAATCTGTCAGTTTGCTGCGGGCATTCTTGCATACGGCTGGGATCTGTGCTATACTATAGGCAATACCGCACAAAGCCCGCCTGACGGCTTGGCGGCACATCTGCTTGCATCTTTTCCGTCATCTTGCACAGAAATTCCTTGCTGGGCGCCAGCCCAGCGGCGTCATTTCTATACAATCTGACAAAAAATCTGACTGCGCATCTGCACCACCAGCTCTGTGCGGTGTTGCCTATAAACAGCATATTCTGAAAAAGGGGGGCTGTCTATGCCTTTGTATCTGATCCGGACGGATATTACCAACTTTGCCTGTGATGCAGCCGTGTTTGCAGCGGATGAATCCCTGCGCATGGGCGGGGCTATGTTCGGCGCCGCATGCAGTGCGGGCGGGCCTGATTTCCTGACACAGATCAGGAATCTTGGCAAGTGCGGCACAGGAGAGGCAAAATGCATCAGAAGCTCGCACTTTCCTTGCAGATATATTATTCTGACGGCAGCTCCGGTCTGGAAGAACGGCTCAGCAGACGAACAGGCGCTCCTGAAAAGCTGCTACACCAGCTCCCTCCGGCTTGCCAGACGCAAGGGCTGCCGCAAGATTGCCGTCAGTCTGATCGACTCCCACATGTACGGCTTCCCGCCGGAGCTTTCAAGGGAGATTGCGGTGGAGGCAATTGAGGAATACCTGGCCAGGCATCATCTGGAAGTCTATCTGGTTTCCTTTGATCTCCAGGATTATGCAAAACACGCCGACCTGACACGCCAGCTTGATCAGTTCCTGGCAGGACGGCTTTCGCAGACCCGGATTTGTGCGGTTCCTCGGATCTCGGAACTACATGCCGCCAGAATGGAGACATTGTTTCAGGATGATCTGGAAACCGCACTTGACCGGAAGCTCCGGCAGCGTGACGAGAGCTTCCAGCAGGCTTTGTTCCGGCTGATTGACGAGCGTGGCATGAAGGATTCGGAATGCTACCGCCGTGCCAATGTGACGAAGGCGACTTTCTCCAAAATCCGGCTGAATCCGGATTATCACCCCAAGAAGCAGACTGCGCTTGCCTTTGCGGTGGCGCTGCGGCTCGATTTGCAGGAGACCGATGCGCTTTTGCGCACGGCCGGCTACGCTCTCTCCAAGAGCAGTAAAATGGACATCATCGTGGAATTCTTTATCACACGCAAGTTTTACGATGTAGACAGAATCAATGCGTTTCTGTACGACCATGACCAGCTTTTGCTGGGTGGAGCCGGATAAGAATCGCCCTCATGCAGGAAGCATGAGGGCGATTTTCTGTCATTTGAGCAGGAATCGTCAGGCGTCCGCCTGTTATGAAACAGTTTTGTAACAAAAAATCAGTATATTTTTTATTTTCCTATTGCATTTTTTTTTATTTTGTGATATAATATAATAAATAGAATCTAATCAGATGTAAGCTTTGCTAATTTATTGTATTTCAAAATTGTGGTTTCACAAAAAAAGGAGGGCGATATACAGTATGCTGAACGTAATCAGACCAATAAGCGGAGTTGCATTGCTTGGACAAACACACGCATTCAGGTACAGAACGCCCTCTGCATGTGTTACTGTTTTCCGAAGTGTGGTAGTTTTCGGGCGTGCATCTCCCCTACGGAGAGGTTTCGTTGAAGGGGTGATGGAAAATGGGTACTGATCATTCCGAGTCAGGAACCAGACAGGCGGATTCAGAGGCTGACAAATCAGCCTCAGAGCCCAGGGCTAAGCCGAAGAAAAAGCGAACTGCGAAA
>JAFXOO010000288.1 GCA_017528675.1 Oscillospiraceae bacterium
CAAGTGATGAGCCGACCCAGCCTGCAAGTGATGAGCCGACCCAGCCTGCATCTGACGAGCCGACCCAGCCTGCAAGTGACGAGCCGACCCAGCCTGCAAGTGATGAGCCGACCCAGCCTGCAAGTGATGAGCCGACCCAGCCTGCAAGTGATGAGCCGACCCAGCCTGCATCTGATGAGCCGACCCAGCCTGCAAGTGATGAGCCGACCCAGCCTGCAAGTGATGAGCCGACCCAGCCTGCATCTGACGAGCCGACCCAGCCTGCATCTGACGAGCCGACACAGCCTGCAACTTACGCAGTTCTCTGGGATATCGAGGATGGCGTAGTAGCTAAGCCTGGCGATACTGTATCTGTTAAGGTATTCGTAGAGGGCGACACCACTCTGAATGCATTCCTGGCTGGCATCAAGCCGGATTCCAACCTGACCTATGAAGGCTTCGCAGCCGATAAGGCATACGGCGCTTGGCTTGACATCACTGATGACAAGTCGAATGCTGCTGACATCAGATTTGCCGGTACACTGGCTCAGGCAGCACTGGATATGAAGGTTCCTGACCTCGCTGGTTCCAATGGCGTAGTGATGACCATGAGCTTCAAGGTTCCTGAGAAGAAGGCAGACGGTACTGATTTCCAGGACGGCGAAAAACTCCCGATTTCCTGGGTAGCTGATCAGTTCAAGCTCGAAAGATCTGATGGCGCACAGATTATTCCGACTCTGGAAGACGGTTATATCGTTCTGTCCGTAGACGAAGCGAAGGTTGAGTACGAGTACTACATCGAGTACAGTGCAGAGGGTGGCGACAAGTTCTACTTTGCACATGACCCGAGACCGTTTGATCTTGCAGCAATGGGCGGCAAGCTGTTCCGTCAGGCTGTTCGCAGCGACGGCACAAAGCTCGGTGATCCGGTTGAGGTAATGCTCAGCACGGTTGACATCGTGATGACCGCATACAAGCTCGACGGTAACCTGAGCAACCCGAAGGCAGTTTATGATAGTGGCCTTGGCAGACAGGGCGACCTGGCATATTGCTGGATTCCGCTCCAGGCTAAGATCACTGAGGTAATGCCTGATGGTACGAAGAATGAAGTAACTCTCACACCTGACAGCGAGAAGCCGTTCAATGCAAACGTATTCATCGGTGTTAAGGGCGATACCAACCTCGACGGTATCTGCAACGCATCCGACGCAGCTAAGGTTCTGATCTACGCAGCAGCAGTTGGCGCAGCTAAGGATCCGGCCTCTGTCAAGATCGCTACAGATGACAAGATTGAGAACTTTGTATACTTCCTCTCTGACGTCAATGCTGAGTCTGAGGATCATGGTGCAACCTCCAATGGTGCAAAGGAATCCGATGCAGTATTGAATGCGTCTGACGCATCGCTTCAGCTGATCTACGCAGCCAAGGTAGGCGCAAGCTCCACCGGTACGGCTGATTGGGGCACTGAGGTATTTGCGAAGGGTGTAACCCTGCCGAAGTACACCAAGGAAATTTCTGATTGGGTTATTGCACATCAGTAATCCCGACCGAAACCCGTAACAAAAGAACCTCCCGAAAGGGAGGTTCTTTTTTGCATACAGAGCTCAAACCGGATGGAACATATCAGATGACTCCATCCCCGGCATAAGCGGAAAGCAGGCGTCCGCCCTGCACCCACAGCTTATACAGCAAAAATCCTTCCTCTCCTGAGGAAGGATTCAGCTGTCAAAAAAACATTCTTGAAAGCGTGGAGCGAACTTAAAAGTTTTTGGTCCAGCTTTTTTCATAAAGCTGGTCAGGTCCAGGGCTGAAAGCCCTGGTCGCCGTCCGATGACGGCGAAATCCCCTTCTTTCGCCTTGCAGTGCTGGTCCTGCCGCCTGAAGGCGGCAAATACGAATGTTAATGACAAGCTGAATCCTTCCTCACCCGAGGAAGGATTCTCTATTACTATAACATAGAAGTGAAGGACTTCACCTCCGCTAATTATCTGTCAGATCAATATTCGTATCATGCCGCCGCATCATTGCCTGTATGACATCATGATACAGTGCCGAAGGATTTGTCAGAATCTGTTCCGCAATCTGATCCGCCTGCTGCTGATCCGGTGTAAAGAGCCGAAGCTCCAGAAGTGTCAGCTCCTCGTCACAAAGCGTCACATGCAAATGCCCGCCGTTTTCGATGGGCTCATAGGCAATATGGACATTTTTCTGGTTTTTCTTCCGGGTAATGGCAAGTCTTGCCTTGGTAACGATCTTGTCCCGGTAGGACTTTGCGGCAATGGTTTTCAGGCGTTTAGCGGACTCAATCCCGATCTCACTGACTTGATAGATCTTTTCGTCTTTGTCATTCCTGGTGCAGATAACAGAACCGGAGGAGAGCAGCGTTTCGAGTGTGTCATAATAGGTGAAATAATTGATAATTCCGCCTGTGACTGCGATGTCATACAATAACTCGCTCTCCACGGGTGCGTCTACCCGGTAGAGCATATAACAGAGCAGGATACCCGCAAGCGTCGGATCGGTAATCACACGATCGGCGTCTTCCGATATTTTCATCAGATTCTCCTCCAGCATATTCTTGCTCATGGTATCCCTCCTGTTCGTAATTTAACCGCAGAAATGCGGATAATCCATCATATGTGAAAGCAGTGCGATGTTCACACAGGCCTCAACGCAGGGAACAACCTTCGGTACGATACAAGCCTCACATCCGTTCTCAATCTCCAGCTTTTCCGTCTTCATCGTGGAAAGATTGACAGATTCCTGGGGCTGTGCCGCAGAAGCCGTCGGCTTGATGGCGACCTTCAGCGTAATCGGCATACCAGAGGATATTCCTCCGAGGATGCCGCCGTGGTTGTTGGAATGCGTTTTGACATGGCCGTGACCGTCCACATAGAAGCTGTCGTTGCTCTGGCTGCCGACCATCCTGGCGGTTTCAAAGCCTGCGCCGAATTCCAGCCCCCGCACTCCGGGAATGCCGAAAATGAGCTGCGCAATGGAATTCTCCAGCCCGTCAAAGATCGGGGAACCGATACCGGCCGGAACATTGACCGCTGCGCATTCGATGATGCCGCCGAGCGACTCTCCGCCCTCCTGCGCAGCACGGATATCCTCCAGCATCAGCTTGCCTCTGGCATTTTTGATGACCGGGAAGCTCTTGTAGCGAACAGCAAGAATGGCTTCCTTATCCACCTTCACCTGGTCGAATTCCTCATCCCGGATCCCGTGGATCTCCAGCGCATGCGCCCCCACATAAATGCCACGGCGCTCCAGAATCTGTCCGCAGACAGCCCCCGCAAAGCACAGCGGAGCCGTGAGCCTGTCGGAAAAATGCCCGCCGTCCCGGACATCATTGAATCCCCGATACCGCATTGTACCGGTATAATCTGCCTGTCCCGGACGGGGCAGCCGGTTGAGCTGGCTCATATCCGGCTGAGCGGGTTCTGTATTCTGGATGAAGGCGCAAAGCGGGGAGCCGGTCGTTCTGTCCCCAAGAATGCCGGACATAATCTGATTGAATTCACCGCCTTCATGGATTCCGGGGGAACGCCGTTCCATAAACTGGTGCAGTTTTTTGATGTCGATGAATTCTCCGGGCGGCAGATTATCGACAGTCACGCCGATTGCAGGCCCGTGTGCTTCTCCGAAGATGGATACTGAGATGCGGTTATTCCAGATGGATGCCATTGGCAACGCCTCCTAAGTTTCGGTAATCCCTGAAGAAATCCGGGTATGATTTTCTCACGCAGTCCGCACCGAGGATCGTCACCTCCCCGGCAGCCCTTGTGGCTGCAATTGCCGCAGACATCGCAATCCGATGGTCACCGGCACTGTCCACAGTTCCTCCGGTGAAGTGCGTCACAGGGTGTAGTTCCAGCCCGTCCGGAAGCAATCTGACATTTCCGCCGATTGCCCGCAGCATGGCAGCGGTTGTCTCAATGCGGTCACTTTCCTTGATGCGCAGCCGCTCAGCGTGAATAATCTGTGTCACACCGGGCGACAAGCTTGCCGCTACAGCGAGAATCGGCACAATGTCCGGAATGTCCTCCGCACTGATCGTAAAGATTTCTTCTTTTCTATTATACCACATATCAGAAAGAATTTCAATGATTTTCCTGTCGCCCTGGACAGATTTTTCAGAGAGATTCTGTAAACGGATAGAACTGCCGAGCGCATTGGCTGTATAAAAGAACGCTGCCTGCGAATAGTCACCCTCAATCTGCAAATCAGCGGCTCTGTACTGCTGACTGCCGGGAATGTGGTAGCCGTCAGCCGTTTCTGTCACAGTCACGCCGAATTTTGCCATGCAGTCAATGGTCATGTCCGCATAGGGCTTCGATTGCAGGGGGGAAGTCATAACGATTTCAGAATCCCCGTCCAGCAGCGGGAGCGCAAGCAGCAGCCCGGTGATGAACTGCGAAG
>JAFXOO010000026.1 GCA_017528675.1 Oscillospiraceae bacterium
CCAGTGATAGGAAGTACCGGCGATGGAACCGCCGAGGAATGCCTTCAGGGGCTCGGTGGAGCCATCCTCATTCACCAGCTCGCTGTCGCCGCCGATGCCGGATACTTCAAATACAACGGTAAGGTGGTCGATGACAGTGGTCTCGTTGTTGATGTCACGGACCTCATTTCCCCCCCAGATATTGAAAATGTTTCTGCCCAGGTACTTGCCGTCATCGCTCTTTCTCTTGGAACCAGCGGATTCGCTGTAGCTGATATCTGCTGCGCTTGCCGGGATTGCCATGAATGTCACTGCCGAAATAGCGGCAGCCGCAGCGATTGCTGCAATGTGCTTCATCTTCATAATTTTTCTCCTTTTCAAAATGGAAATGCGGAAAACCGCCGACAAGGCAGAATATGCCCTACCTATATGTATTATACCATAACTGAACAAAAATGTCTACCGCAATTATGAATAAATTTTCAATGTGCAATTTGTCGGTTTTTCATATTTTTCACGGATTTTTTAGGTAAATATCCCCAGAAAACCAGCGCAGACGTCAAATTCTGACATATTGATTCATGCAGAATTGACAAAACCGGACAGGCATGCTATAATACTGTTGGAAATCATCTGAAAGGGGGCAGCGGCAGATGAAACGGATTCTGTGGATATTGTTGCAGTGCACCTGGTGCCTGCCGCAGAATTTAGCCGGACTCTGCATGATGCTTGCCTGCCGGAAGCATGAGCATATGCGGTTCCAGGGCGCCTTTGTGACGGCGTGGCGCTTCCGGGGATGCACCTCGATGGGCTGCTTTATATTTATGCATGAGAAGGCGATGCAGCACCGGCCGCTGCTGGTGCATGAATACGGCCACACAATCCAGTCGGCGGTGCTCGGCTGGCTGTATCTGCCGGTGATTGCGCTGCCCTCGGTGCTGTGGTTCCGGCTCCCGGTATTCCGGCGCTACCGCAGAAGGAAGCACCTGTCCTACTACCGGTTCTATACTGAAAAATGGGCAAACCTATGGGGTGAAAAGTTCTGCGGAGAGCGCTCGATGGGCGATGCGGAAATTGATTGAAAGGGATGAGTTCAAACTATGCTCCGGCGTGCAGAAAAGCACAGCCGCAAGGAAATCCTGCTCGGATGGCTGCGGATTGCGGCGGGACTGCTGGTATTTTCCTTCGGTGTGCATCTGACAATTTATGCCAATATCGGGCTTGCACCGTGGGATTGTCTCGGCATGGGCATCGCTGCGCACACGCCGCTGAATTACGGCGTTTCCATGACGCTGATTGCGGTCACGGTTCTGGGGATTGACATACTGCTGAAGGAGCAGATCGGCTTCGGGACGGTGATTGATGCACTGCTGACGGGAAATTTTGTCCAGATGTTCAATACGGTCAACCCCTTCCCGGAAAACCGGAATCTCTGGCTGGGAATCGGGCTGATGCTGGCGGGGTTTGTGTTTATGGCGCTGGGCATGTGGCTGTATATGACCGCAGAGCAGTGCTGCGGGCCGAGAGATGCACTGCTGGTCGGACTTGGCAAACGGCTGCCGCATATCCCGATCGGGATTGTGGAGATCCTGCTGTGGGGTGCAGTGCTCCTTGCAGGGTGGCTGCTTGGCGGGCCGGTCGGAATCGGGACACTCATCAGCACCTTTGGTGCGGGGCTTGTGATGCAGCTTGTGTATCAGCTCATCCGGTTCGAGCCGAGGTCGCTGCATCACAGGGGTCTTGCAGAAACGGTCAGGCTCCTGAAAGCGGGCAGACGGGAAGCCCTGCCGGAACAGCGCTCCGGAGACTGAGGGCCGAGGGCCGGCATTCCGCTGTCCGCAGGGCGCTATCGTACCGTACAGATGCCTGCCTGCTGCGGGTCTGCGCTGTAGAATTCCAGCACATTGCACCAGCCGGGCGTGATGCGCTCGCCGCTCATGACAACGGGAATCGCCGGAGGACAGGGCACCTGCACAGGGCCGCAGATGCGGCCGGCTGCTTCGGTGAGCGGCGTCTGCTCCCAGCGGGACAGTGCAGCTTCCCGGAGCGTCATCGCCTGTTCGGGGGGCTCCGGCAGATCGGGAATCACAGCGGGTGCTCCGGGATCGCAGGCGGCAAGAATCCCGGCAAGACGGGAAAATTCCCATTCCTCCGTCATCGGGGAAAGGAGCAGAACCAGACAGGTCTTGTCGGCGTACTCGCACTCCACACCATGCCGGCGGAGTGCTGCGGCAAGCTGAATGCCGTCGGCTGCGGCACTCAGGTGGAACGGCTCTGAACCGAGCCAGCGGTATTGCGGGAGCTTTGCACGGAGCGCCTCTGCCTGCGCTGCCGTCCGGCGGATGCGTTCGATGCCGCCGCTCCTGAGCCAGTGTGTACTTGCTTCGAGAGATTGCAGAATCAGATAAGAGGGACTGGTGGAGCCGAATAGCTGCATGTGCTGCTTTAAAAGCGGCTTTTTTTCGGCCTCACGGCAGTGCAGCCACGCACCGCCTGTCAGAGCCGGGAGCATCTTGTGCGCCGAATCACAGCAATAATCTGCACCGAGTGCTATCGGATGGCGGTTTTCCGGGAGAAAGGCAAGATGCGCACCGTGGGCATTGTCCACCAGAAGCGGTGCATCATAGCCCCTGCATACAGCCGAAAGAGCGGCGATATCCTGGATGCCGCCGAGGTAATCCGGGCTGGTGACATAGACGCAGGGACGCTCTCCTGCCTGCACGGATGCACGCAGTGCGGATGAAAACTGCGCAGGCGTATAGTGTCCGGACAGCAGATTGCCGTCCTCCGGGAATATCCAGCGCACTTGCAGACCGAGCAGGACACAGGCATTGAGGAATGCCCGGTGCACGGTTCTTGCGGCGATGACGGTGCGCCCCTCTGTCTGCATCTGGGCAAGCATTGCCTGAATGCAGAGCGTAGACCCGCCGGCGCTGTAGCAAAGGCCGCCGCTGCCATAGAGCGCTGCTGTCCGGGCTTCGGCTTCGAGGAGAATGCCGTCTGCCTCGAACAGGCTGTCCGCACCGGCGATTTCGGTGATATCATAGGGGAAGGCGGCAGAAAGTGCCGGAAAGCCCGGAAGCGGCTTTCCCTTATGACCGGGCATATGGGCACGGATCGGCTTGGTTCTGGCGTAATTGCTGAGGAAATCGGTGATCGGAAGCCTGACTTCTGACATTTTTTCAAAAACCCCCTTGACAAAATACAAAAATGGGTGTAGAATAGAATTAGAACATAAGTTCTCATCTGGAATGATGACTGCAATGCAGCAGCGGCTTACGGACAAGACGCCGGCTGTGCTGCGGGTCATGCGGAGAGACGGTGTTCTGTTTTTTACCCCTGGGATATGAATCTGAATTGCACATCGTGTGAATTCTATGCGCAGATCCGCCACCGGCTGGCTGAGAATCCGGAGAATGTGCCGGTTCAGGAAATGTCCTGCTTATGGAATGTCAGTTTCATCGGAAACAGATGCCGCTGTAGAAGCGGCTGTGCAGAGAAATGGCATTCTTTTTTTGAAGGAAGAATTGAAACATATGTTTTTGCAACACAAGGAGGGCAGAGATGGATAAGATGATTCAGGAATACGAAATGGCTCGCAAGAAGCTGGAGCAGCGGGTGCATGAGCTGACGGAGGCCCTGAAGCGTCCCGGACTGCGCACCAGAGAACGGGAGGTGCTGGAGCTGCGGCGTGAGGTGCTGATGGAGGAGCGGGTTGACCTGCTGCATGGAATTCGTGAGATGAAGGAGCATTTGCAGGGAGAGGAGGATGCAGATGGCAGAAAGAACAGATCTGCGGATCAGCGATATTCTGACAAGAGACGTACTCGGACTGGAGCGGGACAACGCAGAACAGCTCGCCGTGGCAAGGCAGGCGCTGCGGGATGTGCTGTGCAATGAACTGACCGGACGGCAGTGCGAAATCATCCGGATGCGGTATTATGAGGAAATGCGGCCGATTGATATTGCAAGGGCGCTGGGGCTGGCGCCCTCGACGGTCACACGGTCATTACAGCGCTCCAGACGCACCATTTACCGGTGCATGCGGTTTTATTTTGATTACAGGCGGATGCAGGTCGGGGATCCGTGAGGCTTTGCATGGGATGCATAAGCGCCCCAAGCAGGTGCCTGGGGCGCTTTCAGAACAGTTGGAGTAGCTGGATTTGAACCAGCGAATGACGGAGTCAAAGTCCGTTGCCTTACCGCTTGGCTATACCCCAATCTGTTATTAGTAGAGCATATTTCAAATGATTTGTCAAGCGTGGCAGCCGTGAGCGCTCCTCGTCAAAGGGCGCTGTTGTCGGAAAGCTTACTGCCGAGGGTGAACTGCTGGGTCTGGCTGTTGTAGTTCAGGCGGTACTCCGGGTATTGATGATAGCCTTTGGAGAAATCATTCTGGGTCGTGCAGAAATAGCCGTTCTTCAGATAGAAGCCCTGCAATTCACCGGAGATGTCCAGCTCATAGGGGACACCGTTGCGGACACTGTACAGAAACGTTGTATAGCCTGAGCCGCCGAAGGTCTTGTCATAAGAGAAAAACCCCTTGTTCTGGTATGCGTCGAATCTGGCATAGTCGATGGATGCATAGTCATGATACGTGCTGGGATAGGCTGCGTCTACACAGACTGTGGTGCCGCTGTCTGCGACAAAGTAGACGGAGTAGTATTCATCCCTGCCGCCGAGTGAGACGACAGCGAAGGCCTCGCATGTGTGGTTTCCGTCATAATCGTGGTACTCCCAGTAGATGATCTTGCCGAGCGTGGCAAGCTGCTTCTTCGGGGCGATGCACTGATCGGCATAGTTCTGCATGGTGCCTCTGAAAACGCCGGAGCCGGCAGAGGCGGCATAGATCAAGATGTTTGCGGCATCGCTTGCATTGACCGTTCCGTCAGAATCAATATCGGCGGCGGTGCGCTGGGCTGCGGTAAAGCTGCTTCTGCCGGTACTGCCCATCCGGGCTGCTTCAATCAGAAGCGCTGCGGCATCGGATGCGTTGGCTTTGCCGTCACTGTTCAGGTCACCAAGGGCGGCGCCCGCAGTGAGCGTGCTGTATGCCGGGAGACTCAGCACAATGGCAAGCAGGGCGGCTGTGATTTTCCGGATTCGCATAAGCATTCCCTCCTTTGACTCCATTATACCACACACGGCTGCAAAATGCAAGCCTTCTGCAATCCGGTGTCATGGCCAGTGCAACGTGCTGTAGGCGTTCTGTTCAGACACCGGCTGTCAAGCAGAGGGAATGCTGCATAGTATGCAGGGGAGATGGAGCTGCATCCGCCTGTATAATCTGCGGAGAGCACGTCCATACTATCACCGGGAACGGTTCTGAACCGTCAAAAAACTGCGCAAAGGAGTGCTTGTATGTCTGTAAAACGTGGAGATATTTACTACGCCGATCTCAGTCCGGTCGTTGGCTCTGAACAGGGCGGTATCCGGCCGGTACTTATTGTACAGAACGACGTGGGGAACCGCCATAGCCCGACCGTAATTGCTGCTGCCATCACCAGCCGCCTCGATAAGGCAAAGCTGCCGACGCATATCTCACTCGATGCAGCTACCTGCGGCTTGCAGAAGGACAGCATTGTGCTGCTGGAACAGATCCGCACCATCGACAAACGGCGGCTGAAAGACAAGATGGGGTCAATAGATCAGACGTCAATGAGCAAGGTCGATCATGCACTGTCCATCAGCTTCGGTCTGAGGGCGTGAGTGTGTTTTGCCCCTACCCCAACCCCTCCCCCACTGGGGGAGGGGTGCCATTTGTCATTTTATACAAAAACGGCGCTGCTGCCGATGTGCAATCTGCTGATTTTTGGAAAATTTACCGGAAAGCTATTGACACAATGTCAGAATGCTGCTACACTCATTATAGTGACACAATGTCAGAATAAAAATCCGCTTAACCTATAGAGGAGTGTGGTTCAGTATGCATGAAAAGATTGTACAGACTGCCGGGAGAGAGCAGCTTGGCGAATTTGCACCGATGTTTGCGCATCTCAACGATGATGTGCTGTTCGGGGAGGTATGGAACGGCGATGCCATTGATGTCAGAACCCGCTGCATCATCACGGTGGTGGCGCTGATGGCTTCGGGCATCACAGACAGTTCGCTGTGCTATCATCTGCAAAATGCCAAGGCACATGGTGTGACCAGAGAGGAAATCGCTGCGATCATCACACATGCCACAATGTATGTCGGCTGGCCGAAGGGCTGGGCGGTGTTCCGGCTTGCCAAGGAGATCTGGAACGAGGAAGCACCCGCTCTGACTGAGAAGGAGCGCTATCAGAATTCCATCTTCTTCCCCATCGGGGAACCGAATCCGTATGGCAGGTATTTCGTGGGACAGAGCTATCTTGCGCCGGTTTCTGCGGATCAGGTCTCTATCTTCAATGTGACCTTTGAACCCGGATGCCGCAACAACTGGCACATTCACCACGCCAGAAGCGGCGGCGGGCAAATGCTGATCTGCGTCGGCGGCAGAGGCTTTTACCAGGAATGGGGCAAGGAGGCTGTCGAGCTGACTCCCGGCACGGTCATCAATATCCCTGCGGAATGCAAGCACTGGCACGGGGCGGCACCTGATAGCTGGTTCTCGCACCTTGCGCTCGAAATCGAGGGTGAGGATACCGGCACGGAATGGTGCGAGGCTGTTTCTGATGCCGATTACGGAAAGCTGCGCTGAGCGAGGCATGGTCGAAAAGAAGGACTGCATGATACCGGAACGGTGTCGTGCAGTCCTTTGTTGTCTGACGGTGTTTCAGAAAAGGGGGACTGAAACAGAGGTCAGCGGGTTAGCAATTGGCGCTTCAGACAGGCCAGATCAAAGATGTCCACCTCGCCGTCTGCATTGAGATCAGCAGATGCGGCATCCTTCAGTGAACCGCTGCCGAGCAGCCATTTCTGAAGCATGATGACATCCGATACCGCAAGCATGCCGTCTGCATCAATGTCTCCGGTGAGCAGTTCGCCGGTTGGCTCGGTGGGCATGACGGACGCTTCATAGCGTTTTACGGCTGCGATGTAATTCACAGTGTTGTTGTCACCGTTCACTCCGATGGTCACGGTCTCCCCTGCCCGGTAATCCTTGCGGTACACGAGGTAGGTCACTTCCGGATTGCCGTCATCGGTCAGCGTTTCACCGGTCATTGTCCATGCCGAAAGCCACTCCGGCGGGGTCAGACGGTCATCTGCGCACAGGTATACGGTCACATCCTCCGCTGCGGTAAAGCTCGCCTGGTCGCCGCCAAAGCGCTTGGAATCGCATGCCGTATGCAGCACCTCAGCTTCCCGCAGCACCTCCGGTACGGCGGTCAGCCGGAACGCACGGTCACCAAAGACCAGATCACCTGCTTGCAGGCCTGCCGATACAGACCACCCGGCTGCGTTGGCAGTATCATAAATCCGCAGTTCCCGGATCAGTTCTCCGGTGGGCTGCGCCGGGGCTTCGGTCGGTTCCTCCGTCACAGGCTCCGGCGGCTGCGGTGCAGTGCCTGGCTCTGCCCTGAACTGCGTTGCAAACAGCTCCGCAAGCTTCTCGGCACCGGCACGGTTCGGGTGCAGCTTGTCACCGTTCATATAGAGCTGGGTGGTCTTGTCAGGGCCGATTTTTGTGCAGTAATCCAGCCACAGCCGGAACAGATCCACAACCTGCACATTCTCCTGCTTTGCCACGTTGTCAAGCTCCGCTGCAAACCAGCGGCTTTTCAGGGGCGGATTGTTCTGGGCATCGCCGTTGCGTCCCTGCTGCTTGACAAGAATCACCTCCATGCCCTTCTTTTTGGCTCGCCGGGTCATATCGGTGATGTACTTCTGGTACTCTGCGCCCTTGTAGTACTTGGAATCGTTGATGCCGATGGAGATGATGTACACATCTCCCGGCTTGCCGTAGTCCTCGATGGGCGCAAACTGGCCTGCATCCAGGAAGCCTTTGGCATATTGGCCGGATGCTGCCATATTGCGGATGTTCCATCCCTTGTCCACATAGTGGCCGAGCATCTGGCCCCATCCGCCCTGGACACTGGTGTCCAGCGGATAGTAATTGCAGACGGTCGAATCGCCGCAGATCCAGATTGTCGGCGGCAGTACCGGCGAATCGGACACCTTCTCGATCTCCAGCGCACTGATGGAGAACGCTGTCTTGTCCTTGCCGGCGCCTGCACGGATGTTGAGCCGGCCGTCTGTCACGGGAATGAGAATCTCATCCACGGCATTGTTGCCGGTCATGTTGACAATCTGCATCCTGTTTTCCATGAACACGCTCGTGCGGGAGGTGTTGCCGAGCGTGACCTTCACACGGTACAGCCCCTCCGGGAGGTCGATATCAAGAGTCGTTTTGCCATCGGTAAACTGCACGGCATCGGAAAGCTCATTCTTTCCGGATGCTCCGACGTTTTTGACGCCATTGCCGCTGAAGCCCCAGCCTTTGTCACTGCGGTAGCCGTCTGATGCGCTGACGCTTGTCCAGCCGTTCTGCGCATTGCCGCCAAGGTCAAACCTGCGGATGTCCGCAGCCCCGGCATGCAGGGCTGCTGCCGGAAGCAGGCTCACCGTCAGAAGTATTGCTGCTGCGGCAGCCTTCCAGTGTTTCTGATGCATATTTCTCACCTCTAAGGAATCGCAGGAAGCACCGCCCTTTCCCCTCTGAGACGGTGCCGCTGCAATGTTAAGGAAATTGCCTTCTCTGTACTGCATGCTATTGCACAATGCGGTTGTGCTTTGCAATAGAGGGCAGTATATCATGCACAAGCGGGATTATACGAGTCCCTGTCTGGTCATTTCATCCGCTACAAGCTTCGCCACTGCTCTGGCGCCTGTTTCGGTGAAGTGGGTCATATCCGTCGAGCCGCTTACGGCGGAGATCAGGTGGTATTTGTAGGCTGCATCGTAGCCGATCTGATTGTAATGCTCCACCATCATCGAATTGAGGTCGATGCAGGGAATCTGGTAATAGGCTGCAAGCTTCTTCACGCTGTCGCAGTAGTTCCCGTAGCTCCCTGTAAACCTGCCGTTCTGGTATGCCTTCAGGCCGATGACGGTCGTTACAACAACGGGTCTGGCGCCCTTCTCCTTTGCTCCCTCAATGTACTTTGCCATGTAGTACTCAAAGCTGCCTTCGGCTCCGGGCACCTTGCCGCTGGCCGGGGCATAGCGCTCCGGGTTCTGGGCGCCGGCATCGTTGATGCTGAACTGGATGAGCAGATAGTCATCCTTGCGGATGGTGTTCAGGATGGTGTCCAGTCTGCCGTTGTCATAGAAGCTCTTGGAGGAGCGGCCTGCAATTGCCTGATTGGACACGGTGATGTCCTTGGGAAGATTCTCGCTGAGATAAGCGCCCCAGCCCTGCTGCGGTGCCTTGTCGGCTCTGTAGGTCTGTACGGTGGAATCACCTGCGATATAGACGGTGACACCCTCTGTTTTCTGTACAGTCTGCGCCTGTACTGCGTTCTCTGTCCAGGACTGTGCCACGGGTTCATCAGTCCGCTCGGTTCTGAGATAGTCAAAGTTCGGGCCGCCCTCTGCGCCGGCAGAGGTCAGGCGGATGGTGTTTTTACCCTCGTGCAGCGGAAGCACAATGCCACGCTCCTGCCATGCCGTCCAGGCTTCTGTGGTCAGGAAGTCCTGCATCCAGTAGTCCTTGCTGCCGTTGACCTCAATCTTCATCTGACGGTTGGCGGCACTGCCGTTGGCGATGCCGAAGGAGCAGAGATAATTGCCGTCCTCCTGCGCAAATACAGTCCATTCAAGCGAACTGCCGGTCTCGTTGTCGAGGTTGACATATGCCTTCTCACGGAAGCCCTCGTTGGTGTTCTCCTCCACGCCCTTGGTGATCTTCTGGTCGATGGCGTAGGAGAAGCCGGTCTTTTCCGCATAGGCCGGAACATAGCTGCCGGTGTGCAGGTACTTCTGGAGTGCTGCTGCATCGACTACACCCACGATGCCGTCTGCATCCACATCCGCACGGCGCATGGCATTTCTGCCGAGAACGCCTGCCGTGAGCTGACGCTTGACAAGTGCGAGGTCGAAGATGTCCACAACGCCGTCAAAGTTCACGTCGCCGTAGATGAAATCCTCCGGATCTGCCGGTTCCTCAAGCTGCTTTGCGGGCTCTGTGGGCTGCGGATCGGGCTCCGTCGGCTGCGGATCGGGCTCTGTGGGCTGCGGGTCGGGCTGCACGGGCTTGGCCTCTGCGCCGAGCACCTTGACATCCGGGCGTGCCGGCAGCGGTGCATCGGAGCCGAGATAGTAGCTCACATGCGGCGGCTGATTGTAGGCGCTCTGCTGGCAGGCATTCTGCGCCCTGTACTGCATATCGTGCATGAGCGTTGTCAGGCGCACCTTGGTTGTGCTGGTGGTACACCAGATGCGCAGGCTCTTGTTGTCGTCCGTGCGCAGGATCAGCTCCTCACGCCAGTCACCGAACAGGTCGGCGGTCATGCACGGAACGGACTTTGAACTGTTGTTGGAGCCGCAGCCGTTGGCGGTGAAAATGCCCTTGACGGTGTTGGCATCGGTCATTTTAGAAATCTTGGTGCCGTCGAGAATCTCACGCTCAAGGTCGCCGTCCCAGTAGATGAAGAAGTTCTGGGCAGGGCGTGTGCCGCCGATTTTCTTGCCTGCGGTATTATATACATTGCCGTCGGCGGCGCCCCAGAATTCAGCGCCCTTGCTGCCCGCCCAGACATTGTCGGCGGCGCATCTGCCGGTATCCTTGGTGTTGTTGATGTGGAAAATCACCTTGCCGGTTCTGGCGTCAATACAGGATTCGCCGTAGGGCTTGTCTTCGTGGCACTCCCAGAGCTCCAGTCCCTCATGGTCGGGAATCAGGTCGCCCAGATGCATTGCATCGCCGTGGAGCTGGCCGGTTGTCCAGAGGAGCTTGCCGTTGTCGTCAATGGCGGAGGCACCCATGAACACTTCCTGCTTGCCGTCATTGTCGGAATCGGCCACCATCATGTTGTGGTTGCCGCAGCCCCAGCCGGGGGTCTTTCTGTCAAAGCCTGTGTCATAGACCCAGCGCTTCACAAGCTTGCCGCCCTTGACATCCACCGCCGAAACCGTCAGGCGGGTGTAATAGCCTCTGCCATAGAGGGCGGTCGGATGCACACCGTCCAGATAGGCAATGCCGCTGTTCATACGATCCACACGGTTGCCGTAATTATCGCCCCAGGTCTCCTTCGTCACTGTGCCACGGGGCACCGGGAAGTCAATGGTATCGAGTGCTGCGCCCGTCCTGCCGTCAAAAAGCGTCAGGTACTCCGGGCCGGAGAGAATATATCCGCTGCCGTTGCGGTAGACCTTGGAGCCGTCACCGATGACCTTACCCTTGCCGTCCTTCGTGCCGTCGGAGGTCTTGGTGATGAGCTCCGCATGGCCGTCACCGTCAAAATCCGCTACGCACATCTGGGTATAGTGCTGGCCGGCACGGATGTTTTTTCCGAGATCCACCCGCCAGAGCTGCTTGCCTTCGAGGGTGTAGCAGTCGATGAATACATTGTCTGTCACGCCGGACTGGGAATTGTCCTTGGAGTTGGACGGATCCCATTTCAGGAATATCTCGTACTGTCCGTCGCCGTCCACATCGCCCACGGAGCAGTCATTCGGGGAGTACTGTGCACCGGGGCTGTTCAGCCGGATGTCGAAATAGTTCGTGCCGGAGCTGTGGCGGCAGGTCTCCGAGGAGAGTACCTTTCCGCCGGACAGGCAGTCTACACGGTAGGCTGCTGCTGCGCTGCCGCCGTTGTCCTGGAAGCAGGTGGCATCACCCGCCTTGCTCGTGTAGATGAGCTGGTCATCACGGTACAGCCGGAATTCCGCATCGTCCGGGTCGTTGGCATTCCAGCGCCAGCTTACGAACATGCCATTGCCGGATTTCACAGCATAGATGCCTCTGTCGAGATACTCCATCACTGCCGTGCCGTTGCCGCCCACACCATAGGCGGCACCGGCGGCAAGCGGTGCTGCTGCCGGATTCGCTGCTGCTGCGATCATCCAGAACGCTGTGACGGCTGCCCAGATCTGTTTTGTCTTTTTCATAATACATGCCCTCCTAAATGAATGATCGGATCGGATTGCGTATCTCTATCTGTTAACAATATCATAACATATCGTAAACGATTAAGCAATGTATTTTTTTATCATCCATTTGTGGTTTTCTATCATTTTTGATTTGACAATCCGGTTTATTTCTGTTATAATAGCAGAAGAAGCGAACGTTCTTTGGGAGGTGATTCCATGCGGATCAACATGCTCGGCTGGAACTGGAAGCACCCTGACACGCTCTCGATTGTGCGGCCTGACGGCATTCACGGGATGCAGATTGTGCTGATTCGTTCCAGGGCTCGGGTACAGATGGGGGAGCAGGAATACCGGGTGGAGAAAAACACGGTGTTTGTGATGGAAAGCTGCTATCCTCACTGCCTGTTTGCGGACGGCGAGGAATATATTGACGACTGGATCCGGTTTGATCTGGAGGATGATGATGCGGATTTTCTCAATTCACTCGGCATCGGCTTCAATGTCCCGATCCGGCTCGATTCCGATGTGGTCTCTGAGATGATACGGCTTTGTACGGTGCTGTGGGATTCGGAAAACCCGGAGAAGGAGGAGACTGTCCGCTGCCTGATGAAGGCGATTTTCCTACAGATCAAAAGCTGCTATGACCCCAGGATCACCGGCAGAACAACGCACTACGATGCACAGCTTGATGCTGTGCGCAAGCAGATTTACGATGAGCCTGCCAATGACTGGAACATCCCGGTCATTGCCAGAAAGCTCAGCCTGTCTGCTGTGCATTTCCAGCGGCTCTACAAGCAGCGCTACGGCATTTCCTGCACCAGGGACATCCTCACAAGCCGGATGGAGCTTGCCAAGCAGCTCCTCCTGCGCACAGACCTGTCCGCAGATGAGGTCTCCAGACATTGCGGGTATTCTGACTATTCGCATTTCTCGAAGGCATTTATGAAGTATGCCTGTGTTTCACCAGCAAAATACCGGAAAGAAAACCAGAAGAAATGAGGCCTGACCATGTGGAACGCATCTGACACACGCTATGCCGCCATGCAGTACCGCCGCTGCGGTCATAGCGGACTGAAGCTGCCGGCGGTCTCGCTGGGACTTTGGAAGAATTTCGGCGCAGGGTCATCGTTTTCCAATGCGGAGACGATGTGCCGCACGGCATTTGATCTCGGCATCACGCATTTTGACCTTGCCAACAACTACGGTCATCCTGCCAACGGCAGCGCTGAGGAGAACTTCGGGCAGATACTCCGGAACGGACTCGGCATCTACCGGGATGAGCTCTGCATTTCGACCAAAGCCGGGTATGAAATGTGGCCGGGGCCTTACGGCGGGCGGCATGGCTCACGGAAATATCTCATCGCTTCGCTTGATGCAAGCCTGCGGCGGATGGGGCTGGAGTATGTGGACATCTTCTATCACCATGTCTATGACCCGGACACACCGCTGGAGGAGACTGCGCTTGCGCTTGACCAGATTGTGCGGCAGGGAAAAGCCCTCTATGTCGGCATTTCCAACTATGACCGGGAGCAGACTGCCCGGATGCAGGCCATTCTGCGGGAGCTGCGCACGCCGCTGATTGTGAACCAGCCGTCCTACTCGATGCTCAACCGGTGGGTGGAGGCGGATGCGCTCGATGCGTACTGTCTGGAAAACGGGCTGGGGCTGTCGGTCTTTTCACCGCTGGCGCAGGGACTCCTCACAAGCCGCTATCTCGGCGGTATCCCGGAGGATTCCCGCATCGGCAAGGGAAATACCTTCCTCGGTGAACAGCTCACAGAGCCGATGCTTGCAAGGCTCCGGGCACTGGATGCGATCGCACAGGAGCGGGGTCAGTCCCTCTCGCAGCTTGCCATCGTGTGGCTGCTGCACAATCCGGCTGTGGCGACTGTTCTGATCGGCGCAAGCAGGCCGGAACAGATTGCAGAAAATGCCGCAGCGCTTGCACATCCGGTGCTCTCTGAAGCAGAACTGGAATGCATCGAAGCTATCCTGCAAGGATGATAGGTGCACAGGATAGGATAACAGCCCTGAAGCTTCCCGCTTCAGGGCTGTTACTGTGCAGAGGAATAGTATTCGTTTGTGGATAAAGGCTTTTCCCGGTAGAGGCACTCCCCTGTTACAGATCGAGGGATTCGATCTCGGAGAGGATTTCCCGGCGGCGTTCCTGGAACATGAGCGCCTTGTTGTGGATGAAGTACTCCTCTACACGGTATTTTGCAAGATAGCGTGCCGCATGCGGGTTCGCTGTCAGCTCTGCCACGAGGATGCTCAGCTCTCTGCCCTCCGGGTACACTGCATCACAGAAGCGGAACATGTTCGTGATCTGGGTGGAAACATGCTGCACATCCGTGTGAAGCATCTGCACTTTTGCATCAAAGCAGGACTTGATGACCGCAAAGCCATCCTCCTCCGGACGGCTCAGCACTGTCTGGCGGAGCTTTTGCAGCGCATCTATCCGCCTGGCGGCGGCAGCCTGCTGCTCATCCGTCAGACTCCGGGCACGGATGCCACGTTCGAGCAGATCCTGCTCACGCCGGGCAGCAACATCCAGCAGATCCGGGGCTTGTCCCATGCCCGCTGCAAGCTGCTGCTTGATCTCCCGCAGCACCGGAAGCAGCAGGCTCAGGTGCGCATCTGCATCCATACACTGCTTCATCCCCGCCATGACCGCCTCAAGCAGCAGGCCGAGCAGCGAATAACGTTCGTCAAACCGGGCTGCCCTGGCCCGGCGGCGGATCTCCGGATCCTCCCTGCCCTCCAGAATTGAGGCAATCTGGTAGTCGCTGCGGTATTTGTTGTACAGGTCATAATATGCCGAAAAATGTGAGGCAATTTCCGGATCCTGGATGTACTGGCCGATGAGCTTGACATCCACCGGGATATGGTGCATCTCGTACAGATAAAGCATCTGGCTGAGATCGTCCCAGCCTCGTGCTGTGACAAAACGCTTGCCGTCCACCGTTGTCTTGACCCGGTAGAAGCGGTTCATGTAGTTCTCGTCATTGCCCAGATAGGTCATGATTGCCGCATGTATGCCGCTTTCATAGGCATATTCCTTCCATGCCGCAAAATCCGGCTCCACATCCATGCGCTTGAGTCTGTCCCAGGTCGCAATGTCAAATTCCCGGACAGCATTGTTGTACTCCGGGGGATTGCCGGCTGTGACCACGATCCATCCCGGCGGGACGGTGTGACGGCCAAAGACCTTGTACTGCAAGAATTGCAGCATGATGGGCGTGAGCGTCTCGGAGACACAGTTGATCTCGTCAAGGAACAGGATGCCTGTGCGGACACCGGTGCGCTCCTGCAAATCGTAGATCGAGGCAATGATCTCGCTCATGGTGTATTCTGAAATATCATAGGGCTTCCCGTCGTACTCCACATGACGGATGACCGGCAGACCGAGTGCACTCTGCCTTGTGTGGTGCGTCATGGAGTAAGACAGCAGGCCGATGTGCAGCTCCGAGGCAATCTGCTCCATGATGGCGGTCTTGCCGATGCCGGGCGGGCCCATCAGAAAGACAGGCCGCTGCTTGTGCGGCGGTATCAGGTACCTGCCAAGGGAATCCTGGGTCAGGTAGGCTCTGACGGTGTTCTTGATCTGTTCCTTTGCTTCTTGTATATTCATGAGATCCTCCTGGCTTTGGTGGAAAATTCGTCCGGCGGGAAGCTGCGACGGATGCCTTAAGGCAACACCAGTTCTGTGCGGTGTTGCCTTAAATGCCCTGTGCAATGTCCAGACGGTTCGAGCGCCGTGCCTGGTTGCGCAGCAGGCGCTTGTTCAGGTCTGTGCCGATGACCTTGCTGCGCATGACCTTTGCCGCTTCATCGGCGCTGCAATCCATAAGCGCAAATGCCGTTTCCCGGAAGCGCACCGCAAGCTGATGCTCGGCATCCTCGGACATGGTGCTGAGATAATCCATCAGAATGTCCTCGATACGGCGCTTTTCTGCGGGCATATTCTGGGCCTCCCTGAGTGAGGTGACCTGCTCTTGCAGGGAGATAACGAGGCTCTGGAGTGAGGTCAGCTCCTCGACAGCCCTGGCCGCACGCTCCCGCTCTGTATCGGCAGCATCCGCCCTGATGCGCAGCATTCTCAGCTCCTCACGGCTGATGGCGGCACCGTCCTGTGTCAGGTCATCGAGCTTCTCCCGCAGGTCATCATTCTCACGTTGCAGGCGCTTGATGGTTTTTTTCATCTTCTCGGCATCCGCTGCCGCTTCGGCAAGCTCTGCCTTCTCCTGCCGCAGGGCTTCCAGCTCACTGCGGAGGTGTTCCAGCTCCTCCTGCTCCTTGCGGACGCACTGGTCATGCTCCCAGATGCCGCTTTCGATGCTGCCGTCCGGTAAGGTATACGTCCCGTTGCCGTGACGCTTTCCTTCGCTCCAGATGCCCTGGTAAAGGCGACGTTACCATGACCGTTTACCCCACGAAGGGCGGTAAGATTATGTCGCTGAAATACAAAGATCAGGAGGTCATCTCACAGCAGACAGCACCGGAGTCCTTCGGCAGCACCTTCTGGACAAGTCCACAGAAGG
>JAFXOO010000289.1 GCA_017528675.1 Oscillospiraceae bacterium
AGGGATACTTCCTTTCAGTCGTTGCAGTTAGTGTGAATATCGGAAAAAACTGCTCAGGAATTATCCATAATGACTGTTCACAAATGCTAACAACTTAGCAGAATAAAACCTGCGGGTGCAGGGCGGTCACCGCCCTGCCGAGGGTGGTTTAGGAGGGGCGAGCAGCCCCTCCTGAGTCGGCGCAAGCCGACAAAAAAGCTTAAGTTGTTGGCATTGAACCCCTCACCCCCTGTACTGATTTATGAATCAAGCAGCAAATGCATCAGTGCTTCCCTGATATGAACGATCTGTACAGCGGACGATACAACAGAACAGGCAGGTGCTTCAGTAAAGAAACACCTGCCTGTTTTTATAGGCGTTATTCCTATTTTGGGGGTTTCGTTTTTGTGGGGTATAACGAAATTCTAATAATTGCCCGAAGCGTATTGACACTGTGTCAGAATGGTGATATAATAATTGCAGTGACACAGTATCAGAAAGTGCGCAGAGCTCCTGTGGGAGGAGCAATCATGATAAATCTGATATTCTAAGGAGGTATTGTATGAGCAATTATTTTGGAAAAGAGGTCTTTAAACTGGGATTCGGGCTGATGCGTCTGCCAAAGCTGCCGGACGGGAGCATTGACATTCCGCAGACATGCGAAATGGTGGACAAATTCCTTGCAGCGGGCGGGACGTACTTCGATACTGCCTATGTCTATGACAACGGCGGTTCGGAGGAGGCAGCCAGAAAAGCACTGGTTGAGCGCTACCCCCGTGACAGGTATACGCTCTGCACCAAGCTGAATGCATGGACACAGTGCCACGATGAGGAGAGTGCGAAACAGCAGTTCTATACCAGTTTAGAGCGCACAGGTGCAGGCTATTTTGACTACTATCTGCTTCATGCCTTACAGCGCAATAATTACCGGAAATACGACGAATATCATATCTGGGACTTTGTAAAGGAGCTCAAGGAAAAGGGGCTTGTCAGATATTTCGGCTTCTCGTTCCATGCTGACCCAGCCCTGCTGGAGGAGCTGCTGACGGCGCATCCGGAGGTGGATTTCATTCAGCTCCAGATCAATTATGCTGACTGGGATAATCCCGGCGTGGCATCTAAAGAATGTTATGAAATTGCAAGGAAGCATGGAAAATCCATCACGGTCATGGAACCGGTCAAGGGCGGCGCACTTGCCAATCCCCCGCAGGGTGTGCAGGCGATTTTTAAGAAAGCCGATCCGGATGCTTCAATGGCATCCTGGGCAATTCGCTATGTTGCGTCCATGGACGGTATTCTGACAGTCCTATCGGGAATGTCCGATCTCGCACAGATGGAGGATAATCTTTCGTATATGCGGGATTTCAGGCCGCTTTCCGAAGCCGAACAGGACGTCATCCGTGCTGCACAGGCAGAGCTGAAAAAAGACCACTCGATCAAATGCACCGCCTGTCACTACTGTACTGAGGGATGTCCGATGAACATTGCCATCCCGGAGATCTTCGCTGTCTACAACGTCGAGCAGATCAAAAAGAGCTGGGACGGCGGCAGACAGGCATATGAGATTGCCACGCAGGGGAAAGGAAAGGCTTCTGAATGCATCGAATGCGGTCAGTGTGAGGGTGCCTGTCCGCAGCATCTGGAAATCATCAGCTTATTGAAAGAATGCAGAAAAATGGAGGACTAATCATGTTTGAAAATGCTTTGACACAAAGACAGGTAGCTTATGGAACAAAAATAACTTATAAAGCACTGGTATCTGCGGGGCTTGTGACGCTTGCGGTTGTTCTGCCGCAGCTTGTACATCTGGCACTCGGCGCACCGGGCGGCATGCAGTGGCTTCCGATGTATCTGCCAGTGCTCATCGGCGGATGTCTGCTCGGCGCAAAATGGGGACTTGCCGTCGGCGTGCTCTCGCCGCTTGCCAGCTTCCTGATTACCTCTGCACTGGGCAATCCCATGCCGATGGCCGCACGGCTCCCGTTCATGATGGCTGAGCTTGCAGTATTTGCTGTCGTTTCGGGTCTTTTTACCAACAAGATCGCACGCAGCGGCCTGTGGGCATTCCCGGCTGTCATTCTGGCGCAGTTGTCAGGCAGAGCAGCATTTCTCGGACTGGTCGCTTTGACACAGAGCATGACGGATTTCACTGTTCCGATGATCTGGCAGCAGATTCAGACTGGTTTTGCCGGACTGCTTGTTCAGGCACTCATTGTTCCGGTTCTCATCATCGGACTGAGAAAGCTGCTGGTGAAGGACAATGACTGATATCGAGATTGCAAAAGTGAATCTGGACGGACATTCGATCTGCCTTTGCCGTGACGGTGAGATCATCACCGATGACGGCAGGGGCATTTCCCCTATGATGCGGTTTCTCGCAGAGGGAAAAGAGCTGAAAGGTTATGCCGCTGCCGATGTGATAGTCGGCAAAGCGGCTGCGATGCTCTTTGTAAAGGCTGGTATCAGCGCTGTTTACGGGGAGGTCATGTCAGAATCCGCAAAGACATTCCTGAAATCGCATTCGATTCCCTGCAAATGGAAAACACTGACCGAAAGAATCATCAACCGTGCCGGAACGGGTATTTGTCCAATGGAACAGACCGTTGCAGAGATGGAGGATTCAGAAGAAGCATACTCGGCACTGAAGAAGAAGCTGTCAGAAATGCGGACTAACGGCGCATAAGGACGATAGCCGGATTGTGAACCGGGTTCTGCCGGGAAGATGCTGACGGCTGCATTGTTGCGGCTGACTGGTCTGTTTCAGCAAAGTATGTCACACAATGCAATATCACAGGTACACAAATGGCAGTCAGATCGCTCGTCCTATGACTGTTCCGGAAGATGCAGCATAAGCCAGCGCAGGAGATACTGATAGACCTCGTCCCTGTCCAGCTCATTCAGGATTTCGTGCCGGTCATCTTCGTAGAGCTTGATTTCCAGATCCACAATACCGGCTGTCTGGTAAGTACGGAACACCTCCCGCACCCCCTTGCCGAAATTCCCGACCGGGTCTTTTTCGCCGGAGATAATCAGGATCGGGAGGTTTTTCGGGATTGCCGCAATGACCGGCTCACTCTGGGCATCCTCCACTGCCAGGAACAGATTATAATAGCCGTTGACAGTAAAGACATAATTGCACAGCGGGTCAGCCATACAGGCATCCACGATTGCCTCATCTCTTGTCAGCCAGTCTCCGACTGTACGGTATGGCGAAAAGGCTTTGCTGTATTCTCCGAGAACCATAGCATCCACGATCTTGCTCCGGAAATGCCATCCTCTGACGGATGCAAGTGAGCGGCAGATTGCCTTTCCGGCGGCAAGCGAGGCGGCTGTCTCACTGCCGGTGCCCATAACGATGACACCGGTCAGCCCCTTGCCGCAGCGGGCGATGTACTGCCGGAGCAGATAGGAGCCCATACTGTGGCCGAGGATAAAATAGGGAACGTGCGGAAATCTGCGCTCCGTTGTGCGCCGCAGCGTGTGCAGATCCTTCAGAACGCAGAGGTTGCCGTCCTTTTCTGCAAAATAGCCGAGTTCCTCCTCGGAAATGACGGAAGCGCCGTGTCCGAGATGGTCATTTCCTACGACATAGAAGCCGTTCTCTGCCAGGAAAGACGCAAAATCGTCATAGCGTCCGATGTGCTCGCACATCCCGTGGCAGAGCTGCAAAATGGCGGAGGGCTTTCCCTTCGGGAGCCATTCTGCGGCATGGATAATGGTTTTTCCGTCGTGCGAAGGGTAATAAAAATCATGCTTCATGCAGCATCCTCCTGTTGTGATGAAATGTTCTGTCGTTTCGGGGTAACCGGACTGTGCTGAGGAAGCACT
>JAFXOO010000290.1 GCA_017528675.1 Oscillospiraceae bacterium
ATACAGTCGTTTCGCTTGTGATCCTCAAAGGCGACACAGCCATCATGTGTATCAATCTTACAGATGAAGCAAACACCCCGCCGCTGGAACAGGTGTTGTTTACGGTATCGGCGGCGCAGGTCCAGGGCTGAAAGCCCTGGTCGCCGTCCGAAGACGGCGAAATCCCCTTCTTTCGCCCTGCATTGCTGTTCCTGAGGCATGAAAGCAGCAAATACAAACTTTATTGACAAACCGCCCGCTCCCCCTTAGCGTGGACGGCAGCGGGGCGGTTCAGTGTCCCCTGGGCTTTCGCTCCAGCTCTCCTTTTTCCTTCCGGAGATCCGCATAAAGCAGATCACCGAGCACGAACAGCAGCGGCAAAGCGGCAAACCAGATGCCTCTCCCGCCGAATTTCCTGCACAGGATGGTCGCCAGAATGCCGCCGCCGACAAAGAGCGTCAGCATCCCGACATGAAACAGCATCCGGCTGAAATGCGCACTTTCCCGGTGCCGGATGCCCTTGGTGAAGAATACACCGACCTGCCGCAGATGATTGGTGCAGAAGGTCGTGGCCATCGGGATGCCGTCTGCCTGCCGGAAGGTGTTGTACTGCATCGAGCAGATGAAATTCACAGCCACCTGCGAGATCTGGAACGGCGCACTGTCCGGAATGAATCCGAGCAGAATCACCACAACCAGCTCAATCAGAATCAGCAGCGTATCCCAGCGTATGAGCTTGTACTTCTTGATGGAGGCGGCCGCCGCTTCCGAGACAACCGCACCGAGAAAATAGGCAGAGATCGGAATGGTCAGATAGCGTGCCTGCGCCCAGTCTCCGTCACCGATGGCCATTGCCAGCAGGACAAAATTTGCCGTCTGGGCATTGCAGAAAATCCCGCCCCGGACGGTATAGGTGAACCCGCCGAAGAATCCGCCAATGCACATCATCGACGCCAGAACCCACCAGCGCTCACATTCGAGGAACTCCTCGCTCTTTTTGAAAAATGACAATAGATCACGTCCTTTCCCGCTTCAGAATCTTCCGCACAAGTGTGATGAACGGCCGCTGGTTGAGAAGCAGAATGCCGCAGACAAGCGGAATTTCCAGAAGAATATAGTGCTTCGGCTGGCAGATTGTCAGTGCGCACTGCCCCAGCAGCAGCACGGTGTTGGCAACATGTACAACGCCGAAGAACCGGAACGGCACATAGCGCCGTGCATCAAAAATCCGCACCCAGAAGCAGAGCATGTAGCTCAGCAGCGTGGCAAGCGCCGCACCCTGGATGCCAAGTGCCGGAATCATGCAGAAGTTGAGCAGAATGTTGACAAGAAAAACAATCAGGATGGTATAGAACGCATTGCGGGTGTGCTTGGTGGCGGTGTAGATGCTGGCAAGAAACAGGTCAAGGCAGGTGAACACCGCCGCCGCAATCAGGAGCGGGCTGTTGAGATAGGCTGTGGCATATTCCGGGTAGACGCTGTAGTTGATGAAGATGGCGGAAACCGGTCTGACCAGCAGCAGCAGCCCCGCAGAGCCGATGAACAGAAATGCTTCATAAGCACTGTAGACCTTCTCGTAGAAGCCGTTTCTGTCGGCGGATTCGTTCTCCGTGATGGCGGACATATTCCACGCCTGGAAAAAGATGGTGGAAAGCATCGAGATCAGGTTCGGAATCTTGGCGGCAGCCGCATAGATGCCGGCGGCGTCCTCTCCGAGAAAGACCTTTTCGCTTTTCATGCCGCCGATGAAAAGCTGGTCGGAAAATCCGGTGAATGTCCACATCACCGTGGTCGGGATGAGCGGCACCGTGAACCGGAGCATCTGCATGGCAAGGTCGCCTGACCACGCCTTCGGGCTGAAATAGCGGTGAAGCCGCCCCGTCAGGAACAGGAACACGGACGAGCAGAAATCCGAGAGTATGGTCGAGATCATGAAGCCCCGCACGCCCATCTCAAACTGCCCGATGAACACAAGGTTGAACAGGAACAGCAGCAGCGTGGTCAGGATGCCGTCCAGCGAAAACAGCCTGACCATCTCGCACGCCCGCACGAACTGCGAGCAATGCGCCCGCAGTGAGGAGGTCAGCACATAGATCGCCAGCAGCACGGTATAGCTGCCGAGCCGCCCGAAATAGGGAATGTGCGGCAGCACCGGCATCAGCAGCAGCATCACGCCAAGCCCGCCTGCCGAGAGAATGGCTGCGGTGGAAAAGACCTCCTTCTTGTCATAGTCCTTGTCCAGCCCGTAGCGGATGAGTGCTTCCTTCAGCGAAAAGGTGAACACCGGGATGAGAAACAGTGCCAGCGTTTCAAGTAGACTCTTGGTAAAGAGCGATGCGGGGTCGATATGCTTGGTATACAGATTGTTGAGGAACACCGAGATCAGCTTTGAGCCGAAGCTCCCGATGGTAAACACCAGCGTATTGAATGCCAGGGATTTGTATTTGTTCATGCGCAGACCTCCGGGATGCGTAATACTATCATTATACCACAACTGCCGGACTTTTGCAAGCACTCCGCCCTGTCCAATGCTAACAACTTAGGCTTTTTGGTCGGCTTGCGCCGACTCAGGAGGGGCTGCTCGCCCCTCCTAAACCACCCCCGGCAGGGCGGTGACCGCCCTGCACCCGCAGGTTTTATTCTGCTAAGTTGTTGGCATTGCCGCCCTGTCCCCGCTTGCGGCGGAGGGGGCGGCTATTTAGTGATTGTGCACAATAATACTCCGGAAAATTGATTTCCGTTGTCTGCCAATAGTTTTTGTTGACAAATTGCCAGAATTATGCTATAATGAATTATATATGAGCCTATATCATGATTTTTCTCACCTCCGATAGCTGTCGGAACAGGAGGCGGGGCATCATGCGCCCCGAATATGAAAAGCCGGAATGGAGGAACGCTTATGCAGCATGAGCCGATGCTCATTGTAATGCTGACACACAATGATAAAACAGTGATGAATGCAGCGGAGATCTTTGAAAAATGCCGGGATTCCGCTGCGCAGTACTGGGGAATGAAGGAGGAGCCGCTGCCTCCGGAGCAGATGAAGGCGCTGTACCGGAGAATGAAGGAATGCGGCAAAACCACCGTGCTGGAGGTTGTCTGCTACACCGAGGACAAGTGTCTTGAAGGCGCACAGCTTGCCGTGGACTGCGGCGTGGACATCCTCATGGGCACCATCTGCTCGGATAGGATTCTGCGCTTCTGCCAGGAGCACGGGCTGCGGTATATGCCGTTCGTGGGGGAGGTCTATGAGCGGCCTTCCATTCTTGGCGGCGATATTGACGGCATCATTGCTGAGGCAAATGACTACATCCGCCGTGGTGCATACGGCATTGACCTGCTCGGCTACCGGTTCACAGGGGATGCGGCGGAGCTCAACCGCCGTCTTGTTGCGGAGGTGCCTGCACCGGTCTGCATCGCCGGCAGCATCAACAGCTTTGCACGCCTCGACAAAGTCAACGAGGCAGGCCCCTGGGCATTCACCATTGGCAGTGCCTTCTTTGAGGGGGATTTTGGCGGTGATTTCTGCACACAGATCAACAAGGTCTGTGATTACATGAAGGCGCATGCCTATGCTTGAGAAATACTATCCCTATGAATATGCCCGCAGCGTGTTAGAAATTGACTATGTCAAGCTCTATACGCTCGGATACCGGGCAGTTCTGTTTGACATCGACAACACGCTTGTGCATCACGGCGACGATGCCACGCCAGAGATTGAGGAGCTGTTCCGCTATATCCACAGCATCGGCCTGAAAACGCTGCTGCTGTCGAACAATGATGAGGAACGGGTGCAGCGGTTTATCCGGAATATTGACACGCCGTATCTGTGTGATGCGGACAAGCCGAATCCGGAAGCCTACCGGAAGGCCGCAGAAATGCTCGGCATCAGCCGGAAGGAAGCTGTTGTCATCGGTGACCAGATCTTTACGGACATTCTCGGCGCCAACCGCTGCGGAATGCCGTCCATTCTCGTGCATTACATCACGATTCCGGGTGTGACGAAGATCGGCAAGAAGCGCTACCTGGAAAAGGCGATGCTGTTTCTCTATGAAAAAAGCAGGTACAGCCATCGCTTCGGAACCATATTAAAATAAGGAGAGCTCTGCATGTTGTGGAAAAAAGATATGCTGTTTTGTGAGATCAGTCCGCTGACCTATGCAATATCGGAGCAGAAGGAGATTGCAAAACGCCATCTGAAAAATCTGCTGAGCAAGGACATCATTGCCCGTGCGTATTATGAGGAGAAGCTGCCGCATGTGATTGCACACCAGACCTCGCACCTGATTAAGCGGGGCAAGGGCATTGATCCGACATTGCAGCAGAACAAAGCACAGAATATCCGGCTTGCCTGCGAGCAGCTCAACGGCCTGATGATCCGGCCGGGCGAGACATTCTCGTTCTGGCTGACCGTCGGCCCGACCACAAAGCGCCGTGGCTATAAGGACGGCCGTGTCATCATCGACGGCAAGCTGACGAGCGGCATCGGCGGCGGTCTTTGCAACCTGAGCAATACGATTCATCGTCTTGTGCTGCACAGCCCGCTGGAGGTCACGGAATTCCATGCGCATTCCGATGCACTGGCACCGGATGAAGGCGGCCGAGTGCCGTTCAGCGCCGGCACCTCTGTCAGCTATAATTATATTGACTACCGGTTCAGGAACACGACAAGCCAGGTCATCCAGCTTCTGGTATGGTGTGAGGGCGATGAGCTTGTCGGAGAGCTGCGCAGCCGCAAGCCGTTCCCGTGCCGCTACGACATTTCGGAGGAGGATCACCACTTCCGCAAGGAGGGCGACAAGTACTACCGTGTGTCGAAGATTTTCAAGGATACCTATGATAAGAAGACCGGCAGGCTCCTGATGCATCAGCTTGTGCTGGACAACCATTCCGAGGTCATGTTTGACCACGACCTGATTCCGCAGGATCAGATCAGGGAAGACTGAACGGTCTTCTTTGCTGTGTGAATATGGTAGGATACAGAAGATTTCCCCTGAACGCTGTAAGGCGCTCAGGGGATTTTTTTGGGGGGCAATGCTAACAACTTAGCAGAATAAAACCTGCGGGTGCAGGGCGGTCACCGCCCTGCCGAGGGTGGTTTAGGAGGGGCGAGCAGCCCCTCCTGAGTCGGCGCAAGCCGACAAAAAAGCCTAAGTTGTTAGCGTTGTTTTTTTGGGGGCTTGCAGCCCCCTGCACGGGCTATTTTTGGAGCGGGTGCACCGCTCCCCCTGCCCAGAGGGTGCCCTCGTCGGCACCCTCTGGACTCCCGGACGGCAGGGTTGCACCCTGCACCTGCTTTTGGGCATCCTGATTTTTGGTAAACCAGCTTC
>JAFXOO010000291.1 GCA_017528675.1 Oscillospiraceae bacterium
AGATCGCCTGTTTCGTCCACTGCAAGACATCTGTCTGCATCGCCGTCGAAGGCAAGCCCGGCATCAAGCTCCTTCCCTGCTGCATATTGCATCAGTCCGCCGATATCGGTGGAACCGCATCCGGCATTGATATTGCTGCCGTCCGGAGTAGCATTCAGAACGTCAACACTGGCTCCAAGCCGTTTGAAGAAAGACTCGGCAACGGTAGATGCACAGCCGTTTGCACAGTCAAGTGCAATCCGCATTCCGTCAAGCCGTGTGGGAATCAGCTCCGTCAGATGCGAAACATACAACTCCGCCGCATTCTGGAAGCGCCGGATTCTTCCGACAGACGTACCTGGAACAATCTCCATGTCTTCAGGTCTGTCAAGAATCAACGCCTCTATTTTAGCTTCAAAGTCGTCCGTCAGTTTTTTTCCATCGCCGGAAAAGAGCTTGATACCGTTGAATTCAACGCTGTTATGGGATGCAGAAATCATGACGCCGGCACATGAACCGCTTTTCTGCGTCAGATAGGCAACAGCGGGTGTCGGCAGCACGCCGATCAGCCACGCATCGCACCCCGCTGAACAGATACCTGCGCAGAGTGCTGCCTCCAGCACATCTGAGGAAGAACGTGTGTCCTTCCCGACTACTATGGCAGAGCGGTCAGCACCGGAACGCATGACAACCGCAAGCGCCCGTCCGATTTGCAGCGCCAGTTCGCATGTCAGCTCCGTGTTGGCGATTCCTCTCACGCCGTCTGTACCGAATAATCTACCCATCTCCAGCTCCTTTAGTTACCGTTCAAATCATCCATCAGCGTCATCTGACCATTATCCGCCATCTGCTGCGGTGCCGGGTATCCCATGTGCTCATAGGCGAGCAGCGTCGCGCAGCGCCCCCTCGGTGTCCGTGACAGGAAACCAAGCTGCATCAGGAACGGCTCACAGACATCTTCGAGTGTAACAGCTTCTTCACCAAGTGCCGCTGCGAGTGTCTCAAGGCCAACCGGACCACCTGCATAGCCCCGGATAATCATATCGAGCATACGCCGGTCATTACTGTCCAGTCCGAGCTCATCAATCTCCAGCCGATCAAGCGCTGTCCGGACTATGACATATGTAATTTCGCCGTTTCCCAACACATCTGCAAAATCACGCACCCGCTTCAGGAGCCGGTTGGCGATACGAGGCGTTCCTCTTGAACGTTTTGCAAGCTCCATTGCGCCTTCCGGTGTGCAGGGAATGCCGAGAATAGAAGCACTGCGGCTGATGATTTGTGCCAACTGCTCCGGAGCATACAGCTCCAGCCGCTGGATGATGCCAAAACGATCACGCAGCGGTGCAGAGAGCTGTCCGGCACGGGTCGTTGCACCTACCAGAGTGAACTCGGGAAGATCTACCCGCAGAGAGCGTGCGGAAGGGCCTTTGCCCACTATAATATCAATCGCATGATCCTCCAGTGCCGGGTACAGAATCTCCTCGACAGCACGGGTCAGGCGATGTATCTCATCAATAAAAAGCACATCGCCCGGAGACAGATTTGTCAGAATCGCCGCAAGATCCCCCGGCCGCTCGATGGCAGGTCCGGTGGTGACACGGAGATTGACTCCCATTTCCCGGGCAATGATGGCCGAAAGTGTCGTCTTTCCCAGACCGGGAGGGCCGTAAAAAAGCACATGATCCAGTGCTCCCTCACGGCGCTTGGCGGCCTGAATATAAATAGACAGATTCTCCTTGACCTTATCCTGACCAATGTACTCAGCCAGGGTTTGCGGACGGAGCCCCCGTTCGAGCGCAAGATCTTCGTCCGTCTCCTCTGCGGATACAATGCGGTGATCCAGTGTTAAATCGCCGGTCTCAATCATACATGACTCTCCTATGGGATGTTTATGGCAACACCGCACAAAGCCCGCCTGAAAGCTTGACGGCGCATCTGCACCACCAGCTCCGTGCGGTGTTGCCTTACTTCTGTGAAATCCAGCAATGCTCAGAAAGCAGATGCTTATTTCTCAAAGAACCGTTTCTTGCGCACATAGAACGGGGTCACACCGTCAGCAGCCTTTTTGGCGATATTCTGCTCATAGCTCAGGAAGCAAAGATGATCGCCGCTTTTGGTAGCCTTCGACAGCGTTCGTGCAAGCGGAACGAACAGCTTTCGGGTATTGCCAAGCATGTCCACAATAATGAGGATCTGAGGCTTTTCACCGCCTCTTGTCATTTCAAGGATGAAAGCTCGGTCAACGTTAGGCTGTTCCTGGAAAAACTTGGATGCTGCCCGTGTGATATGACTCAGAGAACGCTGCGGCAGACGATAACTGATGGTTTCAGCTTCGTTGTAGGAAATCGCCTTGATGTGCAGGTTTCTTGCAATCATCAGAATGCTTTTGATCTCCTGGGAGCTGAACTCTTTACCATAGGAGTTCGGATTCAGAACCGCAGAGACATTCTGGATCAGGTCGAAAAAGCGAAGACAGTTGAGCTTATAGCATTCGACATAGCGTTTGGCGAACTGCTGTAAAGCCCGGTGACTGGTAAAAAATGGGATAAACAGATCCCCTTCGGGGTTCTGAATGGTGATAAGATCCATCTGAACGCCCTCTCCTCTTTCGCCTGTCTTGACAGGATTCTTACAGATGACATACACATCGCTGCGGATGAGCGTCTGCAAAAAGACGCTTCGCTTGGACGCATCGCTGATCGCCGCCTTCAATAATTCGTCAAGATTCATAGATATTCCTCCTCTTTATGTGCGTGCATCATAGCATGATATAACTTATTTGGATCGTTTTCCGATTTCCTTCAGTGTCAGCCGGATCAGTTCTTCAGCCGATGCCGTTTCATCCTGCTTGACAAGGAGCGGCATGACCTCCTCCTGCCGGTATCCAAGCACAAGCAAAGCAGCAAGCGCTTCAGAGAGATTATCTGTTCCTCCGGCACCGGATACAGCAGGAGCATCCTTGAGTGCCGGATTGGTTTTTGCAAGCTTATCCTTGAGATCAACCACAATGCGCTCGGCTGATTTCTTTCCGATGCCCTTGACCCTGGTTAAGGCGGAGCTGTCACCGGATGCAACCAAGAGTGCAAACCGGTTGGGCGTCAGATCCGATAAAATCGAAAGCGCCGCCTTCGGCCCGATACCGGAAACGGTAATCAAAAGCTCAAAGCAAGCAAGCTCGTCACGATCTGCAAACCCAAAAAGCTCTACAGCATCCTCACGAACTGATAAATGAGTGAAAAGCCTGACATCACTGCCGGGTGCGCCGATTGCAGCAAGTGTCGTCTGGGTCGTGCGGCAGGCATAGCCCACGCCGGCACATTCTACAACGGCAAGCGTTGGTTCGGTGTGAATCAATTTCCCTGTAACACTATAGATCATGGCTTCTCCTTATC
>JAFXOO010000292.1 GCA_017528675.1 Oscillospiraceae bacterium
AGAATGGTCTTTTCCTCGCCGGTCTCCTTGCACTTGAGTGCCTCGTCAATGGCCACACGGATGGCATGGCTGGACTCCGGTGCCGGGAGAATGCCTTCGATGCGTGCAAACTGCTGTGCAGCAGCAAAGACGCTTGTCTGCTCCACGCTGCGTGCCTCCATCAGGCCGTCATCATAGAGCTGGGAAATGGTGGAGCTCATGCCGTGATAGCGCAGACCGCCGGCATGGTTGGCAGACGGGATAAAGCCGCTGCCGAGGGTGTACATCTTGGCAAGCGGGCAAACCTTGCCGGTGTCGCAGAAGTCGTAAGCATACTTACCACGGGTCAGCGACGGGCAGGAGGCGGGCTCAACTGCAATGAAATGATAGTCTGCCTCACCACGGAGCTTTCTGCCCATGAACGGCGAGATCAGACCGCCCAGATTGGAGCCGCCGCCGGCACAGCCGATGATGGTATCGGGCTTGATGCCGTACTTGTCGCAGGCTGCCATCGTTTCCAGACCGATCACGCTCTGGTGCAGGAGCACCTGGTTGAGTACAGAACCGAGCACATAGCGATAGCCCTCAGTCTTGACGGCAACTTCAACTGCCTCCGAAATCGCACAGCCAAGAGAACCGGTTGTTCCCGGAAATTCCTCCAGAATCTTGCGGCCGATCTCGGTTGTATCGGACGGAGACGGTGTTACATTGGCACCATAGGTGCGCATCACCTCACGGCGGAAGGGCTTCTGCTCATAGGAAACCTTGACCATGAAGACCTTGCAGTCCAGCCCCAGATAAGCACAGGCCATCGAGAGCGCCGTACCCCACTGACCTGCACCGGTCTCGGTGGTGACGCCCTTCAGCCCCTGCTTCTTGGCATAATATGCCTGCGCAATGGCGGAATTGAGCTTGTGGGAACCGGAGGTGTTGTTACCCTCGAATTTATAGTAGATTTTGGCAGGTGTACCAAGCGCCTTCTCCAGGTAATAGGCACGCACCAGCGGTGCCGGACAGTACATCTTGTAGAATTCGACAATCTCCTGCGGGATGTCAATATAGGGGTCTGTGGTGTTGAGCTCCTGCTTGGCAAGCTCCTCGCAGAATACCGTGCTCAGCTCCTCAAGGGTAGCTGGCTGGTGTGTCGCCGGATTGAGCAGCGGAGCAGGTTTGTTCTTCATGTCAGCACGGACATTGTACCACTGCTTCGGCAGTTCGTTTTCTTCAAGATAAATTTTGTAAGGAATTTCCATGGCAATCCATCCTTTCTGAAAGTGACGGCGCTTCAGCGCTTTATCACTTTTGTACAGTATTATTATACAGGAATCTGTTGCATTTGTCAAGAGGGAAACCAAAATTCTGATAGAAAGAAGCCGGAACTGACTGAATACATTCTGAGCTACGGCACCTCCCCACAGAACTGGCAGTGCAGATGCACAGTCAGATTGTATCCAGACCGCCAGGCGGGCTTTCTGTGGTGCCGCCTTATAGGATAGTCAGTCTCCCGATTGACATTTTTCAGGAAATATGGTATAATAAATCAATAGTGTGCCCATGCAGGGCAACCCAAGGAACAGAAGACAGATGCCCGCTGACTTGAAAAGGAGGCAATTCAATGAAAAAGAAGTATGTTATGCCGGTGCTGCTCTCGGCGCTGCTGCTGGTGCAGCCAATGCATGCAGCCGCTATGGAGGAAGTCATCCTGCCGGCATGCGAGTATAATCTCATCTATGACGTCGGTGCACTGGAGGTGCATTTCGGCCGTGACATGAACGGTGCCAATATCACTGTCTACAGTATTGAACAGGAGGGCGTGTTCTGCTACTACAGCTATGATGTACGCCTTGCAGATGAATCAATGATGCACTGCGATCTCAAGGAAGGCTATTATGAAATGGAGGTCACGATGCCCTCGCCGGACGGCACGGATTTCATCAGCTTCCCGCCCTTTGCCTTCACGATGAGGGATCCGGATATGGACGAAGACCAGTCCTTTGACAAGACGGAGATGCAGTACTATCTGTCTGTGGATTCTTCCATCACAGAGGATGTCCTGAAAACAGGCGAGGAGACGATGGAGGAACGGCCTTCCCTGAGCAACCCGGAGGAACAGGAGCGCTGGATCTGCCAGAAGGTGGAGTTTACCGCTGCACGCCGCAGCTATTGCGCAGGCGATCTCAACGGGGACGGCTCCGTGAACGCTTCTGATGCCGCACTGACGCTCATTGCGGCGGCATGTATCGGCGCAAATGGCGAGTCCGGCCTGACTTCCATGCAGGAGGTGGAGGCGGATGTGACCGGGGATTCCACTGTCAATGCCTCAGATGCAGCACTGATTCTGCTGTTTTCAGCCAGCTCCTCTGCGGGTGCATTTGCCGGAGATATGCTGGAATATGCCCGGATTCACACAGGAAAATAATACCGGGCGGTGGTACACTCCCGGAATTCAGAAAACAGTGAAGAAACGGAGCGAAAGCGATGTATCCATATGAGAATCCAGCACTGTCTCCACGGGAGCGTGCATCAGATCTCCTGCGCAGGCTGACGCTGGAGGAGAAGATCGGACTCCTGTCCACACACAACCTGCCTGTAGAACGGCTTGGCATCGGTGAATGGTATGTGGGTCACGAGATTGCACGGGGGCTGGTCAACCGGGAACCGGAGCATCCGTCCACGGTCTTTCCCCAGCCGCTCGGCATGGCAGCGTCCTTTGACAAGGAAATGATGTACCGCATCGGTCTGACAGCAGGACGTGAGGCGAGAGCCTATTATAATGAGCGGAAGAACGGCGGTCTGATGGTCTGGGGGCCGACAGTGGATCTCTGCCGTGACCCAAGATGGGGCCGCACGGAGGAATGCTACGGCGAGGATCCCTGCCTGACAGGCGAGATGAGCGCCATGTATACCAAGGGACTCCGGGGCAGGGAACGGGTCTGGGCGACCATCCCGACGCTCAAGCATTTCTGTGCCAATAACCATGAGGAAAACCGTATCTCCGACAACGCCAACCTCTCCCCCCGGCTGCGGCACGAGTACTATTATGCTGCCTTCCGCACGCCCGTTCTGTATGGCGGCGCACACAGTGTGATGACGGCGTACAATGAGATTTGCCATGCACCGGCTGTGATGAACCACGACCTCCGGAACGTTCTGAAGCGGGAGTGGGGGCTTGGCTTTGTGGTAACGGACGGAGCTGATTTTTCGCAGAATGTGACCGGTCACGGCACGTTTGATTCCCATGCCAGAGCGCTTCAGGCATGTCTCTATGCCGGAGCAGATACCATGACGGACAACGAGCCATGTGTGACGGCGGCAGCCCAGAAGGCCCTTGCCGAGGGTCTCATCAGCGAATCGGATATTGATGAAGCTGTCGGAAATCTGCTTGAAAGCCGGGTGCTGCTCGGCCATTTTGATGCCGGAACGCCCTATGATACGCTGACCAGGGCGGATGTCAACACCCCGGAGGACCGGGCGCTCAATCTGCGGGCAGCAAGAGAGGGTATGGTGCTGCTTGCCAATCAGGGAGCACTTCCGCTCGATTCCGGAAAACACCGGAAGATCGGCCTGTTCGGGCAGAATGCGGACTGCTGTCTGCTCGACTGGTACACGGGCATTTCTTCGTACCGGATCACCGTGCGGGA
>JAFXOO010000293.1 GCA_017528675.1 Oscillospiraceae bacterium
ATGCCGCCGCCGAAAATCCCGCTGAACAGACTGTCGAAGATGTCGCCCATGTCGGCACTGTAACCGCCGGGGAAGCCTCCGCCAAAGCCGCCGAAGCCTTCCTCCATGCCCTCATGGCCGAACTGATCGTAGCGCTGGCGCTTCTCCGGATCGGACAGGACACTGTAGGCCTCGTTGATTTCCTTCATCTTTTCTTCGCATTCTTCCACCTTGTCCGGATGAAGGTCGGGGTGGTTTTCCCGTGCCATTTTGCGGTATGCTTTCTTGATCTCATCCTCGCTGGCACCACGCTGCAAACCCAGCACTTCATAATAATCACGCTTATCAGCCATACGAATTCCTTTCCAAATGCGGGAATCCCGCATCTCTTATACTCTGCGCTATTGCAAACGACCCATTATGGATCGTTTGCATGCCGCCGTCTGTGACGGCGGACGGCGCAATGCGCCGCAAGCGCTCCGTTCATACTTGCCTTTGCAAAGCCGCCAGCGGCTTTGCGGCTGCGATGCAGCCTGCAAAATGTACTTTGTACATTTGGCAAAAGAGGCAAGTATATGGTTTCAGCATCATTGCATTGAACTTCTGTTTCCAATAGATACAGCCATGGGGGCAGAGATACTCTGCCCCGATACATAGCTGTTTTTTGTTATGATCCGCCGGTAAAGCCCTGTGCTTATGCCTCGGTGAAATCGGTGTCGATCACATCGTCATCGCTGCCGCCTGCATTCGGCTGCTCATTGAAATCCGCAGCACCGTTCGGATCCATGCCCGGCTGACCGGCACCCGGCTGTGCATAGATCTTGGAGCCGACATCCATCAGCACCTTTTGCAGCTCATCCATCTTGGTCTTCATGGCAGCGGTGTCGTTGGCGTCAATGGCATTCTGAAGCTCGGAAGCCTTTGCACGGACAGCCGCCTGATCGGCCTCACCGACCTTGTCGCCCAGCTCCTTGAGGGTATTCTCGCTCTGGAGCACCATATTCTCAGCCTGGTTCTTGGTCTCCACTTCCTCACGGCGCTTCTTGTCTTCCTCAGCGTAAGCCTCGGCCTCCTTGACAGCCTTCTCGATGTCCTCCTTGGACATGTTGCTGGAAGCGGTGATGGAGATCTGCTGCTCCTTGCCGGTGCCGAGATCCTTTGCGGATACATGCACGATACCGTTGCGGTCAATATCGAAGGTAACCTCGATTCTCGGAACACCTCTCATAGCCGGAGCGATGCCGTCCAGACGGAAGGTGCCGATCTGCTTGTTGTCACGGGCAAACTCACGCTCACCCTGCAATACGTTGATATCTACGGCCGGCTGGTTGTCGGCATAGGTGGAGAATATCTCGGACTTCTTGGTCGGGATGGTGGTGTTTCTCGGAATCATCTTGGTGCAGACGCCGCCTGCGGTCTCGATACCGAGGGACAGCGGTGTTACATCGAGGAGCATCAGGCCTTCCTTGACATCGCCGCCGAGCACGCCGCCCTGGAGTGCTGCGCCGAGTGCCACGCACTCATCCGGGTTGATGCCCTTGAACGGATCCTTGCCGATGAGCTTCTTGACAGCTTCCTGGACTGCCGGGATTCTGGAAGAACCGCCGACCATGAGCACCTTATCCAGTTCGGAAGCGCTCATGCCGGAGTCCTCAAGTGCCTGGCGAACCGGGCCCATAGTAGCCTGTACGAGGTCTGCGGTCAGCTCATTGAACTTTGCCTGAGACAGGGTCATATCGAGGTGCTTCGGGCCGGAAGCATCTGCGGTGATGAACGGCAGGTTGATGTTGGCAGTCGGGGTGGAGCTCAGCTCGATCTTTGCCTTCTCGGCTGCATCCTTCAGGCGCTGCATTACCATCTTGTCGGTAGACAGGTCAATGCCGGTATCCTTGCGGAATTCATCCACCATCCAGTTGATGATGCGCTGGTCAAAGTCATCACCGCCGAGGTGGTTGTTACCTGCGGTAGCAATTACCTGCTGATAGCCCTCGCCCATCTCGATGATGGAGACATCGAAGGTACCGCCGCCGAGGTCATAGACCATGACCTTCTGGTCATCTTCCTTGTCGATACCATAGGACAGCGCTGCTGCCGTCGGCTCGTTGATGATACGCTTTACCACGAGGCCTGCGATCTGGCCGGCGTCCTTGGTTGCCTGACGCTGTGCATCGGTGAAGTAAGCCGGCACCGTGATAACTGCCTCATTGACAGTCTCACCGAGGTAAGCCTCCGCATCTGCCTTAAGCTTTTGCAGGATCATTGCGGAGATTTCCTGCGGAGTGAACTTCTTGCCGTCGATTTCAACCTTATAATTGCTGCCCATGTGGCGCTTGATGGAGCTGATGGTTCTGTCGGGGTTGGTGATCGCCTGGTTCTTGGCGACCTTGCCGACCAGACGCTCGCCGGTCTTGGAGAATGCCACAACAGACGGGGTGGTTCTTGCGCCCTCTGCGTTTGTGATAACAACTGCATTACCGCCTTCAACAACGGCTACGCAGGAATTGGTTGTACCCAGGTCAATACCGATAATTTTGCTCATGATGATTCATCCTTTCCATATTTATCTTTTTATTCTGAAAAACGAATTGCGGCGATTTTGCCGGCTTGCGCCGGCTCAAAAGGAGCTGCCCGCCCCTCCAAAACCTCCCTCGGAATAAGCAGACAGCCAGCGAGCTTGCGAGCGCCGCTGGTCGCTTAAAGCGCAGCAGGGTGGTGAACGCCCTGCACCCGCATCTTTTGAGGCTTATGCTATCTGAGAGTGCTTATTATCTCACCGCTAACTTGCAACCGCCACCATTGCCGGTCTGATCAGGCGCTCCTTGAGCATGTAGCCCTTCTGGAACACCTCGCTGACGGTGTTCTCCGGGAATTCCTCCGTAGCCTCCGTCTGCTTGATGGCATTGTGGATTTTCGGGTCAAATTCGGCGCCCAGCGCTTCAATCTCCGTCACGCCTGCCTTTTCCAGGAAGTTCCGGAGCTGCGTCAGGATCATGACCATGCCGGAGTGATACTGCTCATCCGTACACGGCGCATCCACTGCACGCTCGAAGTTGTCCACCACCGGCAGCAGATCACCGATACAGCGTGCCGTAGCATCGCCGTAGGCCTCCTGCTTTTCCCTGGCGGTACGCTTGCGGAAATTGTCAAATTCAGCGAACAGCCGCAGGTAGCGTTCCCGCTCCTGTTCGAGTGCTTCGTCCGCATCCTCCTGTTCTGTTTCCTCCTCGTCCGCTTCCTCTGCGGTGTCCTCGTCTGTCTCCTCTGTGATGTCCTCGTCTGTCTCCTCTGTGATGACGGTCTCCTCTGCGGTTTTGTCTTCTGTCAGTTCTTCTTGCAGGGTATCCTTATCTTCTGTCATGGGACTCACCCCTTTCCTTGTTCCCCGGTCTGTTCCTCCGGCGGCGGTTCTTCGCCCTCCTCGGAAATCAGATCCGTGATTTTCTGTGAAAAATATTCAAGATACGGTATCACCTTTGCGTAATCCAGCCGCATCGGGCCGATCACGCCAAGGGAGCCGACACTCTTGCCGCCCTTGCGGTACTTCGAGACAATCATGCTCGAATTGCCGATGACAAAGCTCCCGCCGTCCTCACCGAACAGCACCCGGATGCCGCTGAAGGAATCGTCCAGGAGCTTTATCAGCTCCTCCTTGTGCTCAATGAAGCGGACGACCTCCATTTTATCCAGATCCTCGCAGGAGAACAGGTTCTTCTCGCCGCTGAATGTCAGCGCATGCTGCTGGAGGTCTCTCGACAGCTCCAGAATGCCCTGCACAAGCGGTGCCATCGTCATCATATAGGCGCCCATCGCTGCCGCAAGATCCGCCATCCGTTCTTCGGAAAGCTCCTCCACGGAAACGCCCTCCAGATGCTTGGCAAGGTAATCAGAGAACATGCTGAGCTGCTCGTTCGTGAGATCGAACTCCAGCCGGCATGCCTTGTTCTTGATTGCACCGCCGGAGGTAATCAGCAGCACCACATAGACCCGCTTGCCCGCCGGAATGACCTCGACCTTGGAGATCACCGAGAACTTCGGGGAGAAATCCGAAACCACCGCAGCGCACTGTGTCAGTTCGGCAAGTGCCGTTGTGGCGTTCTGGATGAGCAGCTCGCCCGTCATCGGGCCCTGCTCCGCAAGCATATTGTCGAGCCGCTCCCGCTCCGAATCGGGGAGGGCAGGGGGTGTCATGATCTTTTCAATATACAGCCGGTATCCGCTGATCGTCGGGACTCTGCCGGCAGAGGTATGAGGCTGCTCAAGAAAGCCGAGCTGCTCGAGCATCGCCATATCATTCCGGACAGTTGCGGCTGAAACGCCGATTCCCGGCAGATTGGCAATGGCCTTTGAGCCGACCGGCTCACCGGTACGCACATACTCCTCCACCACGGCCGCCAGGATCTTCAGCTTCCGTTCATTCAAAGGAATACGCTCCCCTTTCTGGCAGTCATTGTTTTGAAGTGTTAGCACTCAAACTCCCTGAGTGCTAATTTTAGTGTACCACGAAATCCACCCAATGTCAAGAGGATTCCGCATTTTTGGCACTTTCGCCAAATTGTGCGGCAATCTTTGTCCGATTCTGCACAATTTGCGGTAGATCTGCACCGTTTTCTGCCATCTGGCAGCAAACGCTGCCAAAAGCTGCATGATACTGATACTGATAATGATAGTGATACTGATAATGATAGTGATAGTGATAGTGATACTGATACTGATACTGATAGTGTTAGTGTGTGTGATTGTGTACCTGTTATGACACAGCCGCCTGCGGCGGACCACACCACACACACACCTTGACAAAAACATAGGAATCCGCTATAATAAGATAGTAATAAGGCAACACCCGACCATATCTACCGGAGGTAATCGCATGATGCAGGTTTTCAACACACTGACAGGCAAAAAAGAAGAATTCAAGACCATGGAACCGAACAAGGTACGCATGTATGTCTGCGGGCCGACAGTGTATAATTACATCCACATCGGCAATGCACGGCCGATCTGTGTATTCGACGTATTCCGGCGTTTTCTGGAATACAGAGGCTATGATGTGACCTTTGTCCAGAACTACACCGATGTCAACGACAAGATCATCCGTCAGGCGGCACAGGAGGGACTGACACCGGAGGAGACCTCCGAAAAATACATTGCAGAATACGAAAAGGATGCGAAGGGGCTGAATGTCCGTCCTGCGACGGTTCACCCGAAGGTGTCGCTGTATATCGAGAAGATCATCGCCTTCATCCAGACGCTCGTGGACAAGGGCTTTGCCTATCAGGCGGGCGGCGATGTGTACTACCGCACCCGCAAATTCACCGGCTACGGCAAGCTCTCCGGCCAGTCCCTGGACGATCTGATTGCCGGTGCCCGTGTGGACATCAACGACAGCAAGGAGGATCCGCTCGACTTTGCGCTCTGGAAGGGCTGCGGCGAGGACGAGCAGCACTGGGATTCCCCGTGGGGTCTCGGCAGACCCGGCTGGCATATCGAATGCTCCTGCATGGCGAAGGACACGCTGGGCGAGACAATCGACCTGCACTGCGGCGGTCATGACCTGATCTTCCCGCATCATGAAAATGAGATTGCCCAGTCCGAAGCAGCCAACGGCGTGCCGTTTGCGCATTACTGGATGCACAACGGCCATATCAACGTGGATCACAAGAAGATGTCCAAATCCCTGGGCAATTTCTTCCTGACCCGTGATGTAGCCGCACAGTACGGCTATGAGGTCATCCGCTATCTCATGATCCAGGCACAGTACCGTGCGCCGATGAATTACACCGCCGATCTGCTCGAAGCCTGCAAGGCATCGCTCGACCGGCTCTACCAGTGCCGTGACACGGTGACGGCTGCCATCGGCAATGCGAAGCCCGGCAGCATCACGCCGGAAGCACAGGCTGCATTCGACAAGGCAAGAGCGGATTTCATCGCTGCACTGGAGGATGACCTGAACACGGCAGACGGACTGACGGCAGTCTTTGAGCTGGTGCGTGAGCTGAACATCATGGCATCGGATGCGGCAGTTTCCAGAGAGCAGCTTGAAGCGGGACTTGCGGTGTTCAACGAGCTGACCGGCGTGCTGGGTCTGCTGTATGAGCGCAAGGAGGATGCCGTACCGCAGGAGGTACTCGACCTCGTGGAGCAGCGTGCTGCTGCCCGCAAGGCGAAGGATTTCGCAGAGGCTGACCGTCTGCGTGATGAAATCGCCAAGCTCGGCTATGCTGTCCGTGAGACACGGCAGGGCGTGGAGATCAAGAAGCTGTAAGCTGCGGCGGGGCTGCGCCCCTTAACCTGCTTTGCGCCTACTATTTATGCGAATCAAAGGAAGTGCCCCATGCATAACAGAAAAAAATCCCTGTCCATCCTCGGCATGTTCCTGATGGGAGCTGCCGTCATCAGCTTTATTGTCTTTTACCTGATCGTGATGATCTCGAATCAGGGCTATACCTATATTGATCCGGATACCCTGAAGCTCGTGCAGACGGAGGAGATCCCGCAGGGTGCGCCGACGGCGGTCATCACCACAACCAAGGGCGAGATCCGCTGCGTGCTCTATCCGGAGTATGCGCCGCAGACGGTGGCGCAGTTCGAGCGCCTGGCGGAAGCGGGGTATTATAATGATACCTATGTATTCGAGGCAAAGAACGACGTCTATTTTGCTGCCGGTGCGAAAAATGCGCTCGGTGATCTGCCTGACGGTGCCACGGAGGCGCAGGAACGGATTCCCCGTGAGCTGCACCAGGATCTCTGGCCGTTCAGGGGGGCGCTGTGCTCCATGACGACGGCGACGGACACCAGTTTCACCAAGCGCCTGTTCAAGACGGAGGAAAAATACACCGGCAGCCGCTTCATGCTGCTCGGTACGGTGGATTTTTCGGACGAGCAGTTCTTGCAGGAATTCCGGGAAGCATCCGCCAGCTCCGTGCTGGCAGACACCTTCCTGAGCTGGGGCGGCGTGCCGAACTTCTCTCAGCAGGTTGCCGTATTCGGCCAGACCTATGCGGGGCTGGATGTCATTGATGCAATCTGCGCAGCACCCTTGCAGGCAGAGCATACCGGCGGTTATACCCCGCCGCAGGAGGATATCAAGATCCTCACCGTGACAATCTCGTCCTACGGCGAGGAGGATGCCGCCATGAATGAGCTGAAACCGGTGGAGCATTTCGAGTTCCCGACGGAGGCGGGCACATCTGCACAGCCGTGAGATTCCGCCCGCTTCGGCGGGCGGCAAGGGGGCGCCGCCCCCTTGACCCCTGCAAGCTTTTTTTACGAAAAAAAAGCTTGAGCAAAAAAACGATCATAAAAGAGGCTCCGGATTTCATCGGAGTCTCTTTCAGTTTGTCAAAATCCATTCTTGATAGCGTGGAGCGAACTCAAAAGTTTTTGGTCCAGCTTTTTTCAAAAAGCTGGTCAGGTCCAGGGCTGAAAGCCCTGGTCGCCCGCCGCAGCGGGTGAAATCCTTCCGTACATAGCAACAGCCGCACCCCTTTCACCGGGTGCGGCTGGTTTGTTATATGCGGTATTACTTGCGTGCTTCGAGGTATTCCGCAAGGGTGCCCTCGCCGCCGGCGCCGATCTTGGCAGCGTATTGCAGGATGATCGCTGCATCGCTGGCATTGACGATCGTATCGCCGTTGACATCGGCACACAGGAGCTGGTCTACGGTCAGACCCGAATCATTGCCTGCGCCGATCCTGGCGGCTGCGATCAGAACCACGGCAGCATCGGATGCATTGACGGTGGAATCGCCGTTGAGATCACCGAGCGCACGGTCAGGTGCCTCTGCGCCGCCCCTGACGGTGCAGATCAGGGGGTCTGTGGTAATCATATCCTTGGTGGCAGCGCCATTACCGTCATTAAAAATGAATGCATACATAAAGTCCGCAAGATTCACCTCGATGGTGCCTTCATAATTGTCACCGGCCGTGATCGTGAACGGAATCTGATAGCTGGTATGGCCTTCCTGGTCAAAGGTCACGGTTTCCCAGGAAACCGAATAGGCTGTGCTTGATTCGCCGGATTTCGTTGCCGACATGCCGCCGGTTTTCACTGCCTTGAAATCCTCGGCGGAGGAAAGGATCATCTCTGCATTGAAGTGGTATGTCTCGCCGGGGGAAAGCACCGGAATCGGCGGGAGCTTCACCTCAACGGAGCGGGGCTCCGTGATCGTCAGTGCGAATGCCGCTTCGCTGATCTGCTCTGCCGGAACAGCGTTGCCGTCTGCATCGGTGATCTGCATGCTGATGCCAAGCTGCACTTCGCCGCTGAACGGCTTCTTGGGTGTCAGAAGCACCGGAACGGTGACGGTGGAGGCATCCTTGCTGACCTCCCCCCAGACGGCATAATACCTGCCGTCCTCGTCTACCTTCCGGGCGCTGCTGATCGTGCCGACAGGCTTGCCGTCCGTGCGGGTGACGGTGACCTTGAATTCATAATCCCGGTCGGTCACCATCTCCGGAATCTCCGGAACGGTGATCTCGTAGAGGGAGGCTGCGGCGGGGTCACCGATGGTGAAGGGCAGCCTGACCTGCTTCTCCACAGAGCCGCCGTCTGCGAACGTAATCAGAAACTTCAGTGTAGGGGAAAAGACACCCTCGACGTTCTGCGCCCTGATTGTGACAGGAACGGTGCAGTGGTCTGAATCCGGCCTTTGAATAGCCCAACTCAGCGAGAAAGCCGGGGCGGCTCCATTACTGCCGTTGATCGCCGAGATTGTTCTGCCGTCCTTGCTGATGATCTCCAGATTAACGGTTTGGGTCGAGTTGAGCCCGACCTTGATATTCTCCGGGATCGTGATCTCGCATACATCTGATGCTTCTGCGGCGGGTTCGGTCGGCTCGGTGGCAGGCTGACCGGCGCTCAGAGGAGTAAAACTCATACTTCTGGTTGGACGATAATACTGAAACCGATTATCCGCCGTTGCTTCCTTCCAGTCAAAGTTGTAGGAGCCGTCACTGTTGAGCGTGACAGGATCGGAGTACCAATAGCCGTTTTCTTCCTTATAGGCATATGTAGGTGTCATAACACCGTCTGTTACCTGATAGTGGAGCTGGATATAAGTAGCTTCATCCGGTCTGAAATCGGCTGTAACAGGGCATTTGATGGTGTAGGTTTCACCGGAAGCGCACAGATGGACAGGCTTGCCGTCTTTTAAGCTATAGACCTCTGCGCCGCTGTAGTCGTTATCGCTTACACCAATGTACAGACACTTGTTATTAGTATCATATTCGTACCCTACCTCATCGAGTCCCTTGTCCTTGTACTCGTCCAGCCACAGCGGGCTGACAACGGACAGATCTTCGGAATTGAGCACGCCTTCGGCGGTCGTGCCGTCGAAATTCGCCCAGCCCTCGGAGACATTCTTCCGGAACATGTCGAGCACGTCCCTGAAGGCGACCTCCGGATCGACTTTGGCAGCAGCCGGGGTGCTGCTCTCCGCAACAGCCGTCAGCGCAGCCGCTTCCGGGACTGTCCCCATCAGCAGCATACAGCCTGCAAGCCCCACAGCGGTGATGTTTCGTAAGAGATTCATAGACATCCTCCTTTGATTCTTGTGTTATGCACCTGTACAGCGCATGCAGTTTTATTGTAGCACGCAGGCGGCTACAATGCAAGTGGTTCGGAAACTGATACTGCAATTATCATCAATTTTCCACAAGGTTTGCACCGCTGTGGAAATCAAAGTTGGGACTTTTTTCTAAACAGGCTTTTTTATACTTTACAAATCCTGCAATATGATGTATAATAGGTAAATAGGACGATTCTATCTACAGGATAGAGGTGCGGCCGCAGCGAAGCGGCCCGGAACAGGGAAAGAGAGATAGCACCGTAAAGAGGAGAGATAACCAAGGTGGATAAATTTGTAATCGAAGGCGGCAAACGCCTGAAGGGCGATATTTATGTATCCGGCGCCAAAAATTCCGTAGTGGCACTGCTCCCTGCAACGCTGCTGCTGGATGTACCGTGCGTGATCGAGAACGTGCCGGATATCAGTGATGTGGAGATCTGCCTGACCATCCTGCGTGAGCTGGGCGCTTCCGTGGAGAAGCTGCGTGAGGGCACCTACCGCATCTCAACACTCGATGTCACCAGCACGGAGGTTCCGGCGGAGCTTGCACGGAAAATGCGTGCTTCCTATTATTTCCTGGGCGCTCTGCTCGGACGTTCCCACCGTGCCGTGGCTGCCATGCCCGGCGGCTGTAATCTCGGTGAACGGCCGATTGACCAGCATCTGCTGGCATTCGAGGCGCTCGGTGCCGAAACCACGCTCATCAAGAAGATCGACAACGACGGCACAGCGTACATTGATGCCGTGGAACTGAAGGCGGAGCACCTCTATGGCTCCAATATCAGCCTGAATGTTGTCTCGGTCGGCGCCACCATGAACGCCATCCTTGCCGCTGTCAAGGCAGAGGGCATCACCGTGATCGAGAACTGCGCAAGAGAGCCGCATATCGTGGATCTTGCGAATTTCCTGAACTATATGGGCGCACACATCAGCGGCGCCGGCACCCACAAGATCACCATTGAGGGCACACCGGTGCTCCTTGGCAACGACGCACTGGAGGGCTCTGTGGAGGAGCGCATTTATTCCGTTGTTCCCGACCAGATCGAAGCGGGCACCTTTATGGTTGCCGCTGCTGCGACCCGTGGCGATGTGCTCATTCACGGCGTCATTCCGCATCATATGAAGGATATTGCCGAGCGCTTGCAGGAGTGCGGCGTGACGGTGGAGGAGGTCGAAAGCGCAGACCGCCAGGAGGTCTGCATCCGGGTGTCTGTCTCCGAGAACCGCCGCCTGCATCCGACCAATATCAAAACCGAACCGTATCCCGGCTTCCCGACCGACATGCAGCCCCAGATGGCAGCACTGCTGTGCATCGTGGACGGCCAGAGCAACATCTCCGAGCAGGTCTGGGAGGATCGTTTCCGCTATGTTGCGGAGCTGCGGCGTATGGGCGCACACATCAACACCACCCATGACGGCGCCATCATCTTCGGTGTACCGGGTCTGCACGGTGCCAGGGTCAAGGCATGTGACCTGCGGGCGGGTGCTGCGATGATCATTGCCGGTCTTGCCGCAGAGGGCACGACCGAGATCACCGATATTTACCACATCGAGCGTGGCTACTCCCATATTGTGGACAAGCTGCGGGGTATCGGTGCGGATATGAAGTGGATTTCCGAATAAATCAGCCAATTTGCCCACACGCTCTCTGTGTGGGCTGTTTTTCCAGAAGGATGTGCGAGAACTATGGCAAAATTCTATCCCCTGTTCAGCTCCAGCAGCGGCAATGCCTCCTACATCGGCGGCAAGGATGCCGGTATTCTGGTGGATGCCGGTGCAAGCTGCAAAAGGCTCGTGCTGGCGTTGGAGAACAACGGCCTCCGGAAGGAAGCCGTGCAGGGCATTTTCATCACCCATACCCACTCCGACCACATCAAGGGGCTGCGGGTGCTTGCCGGAAAGCTGAAGGTTCCGGTCTACGGCACAGAGGAGACACTTGCCGTGCTGGAACATGACGGGCACATTCCCGCCGGCGTGGAGACCGTTCCGGTCAATACCGGTGCCATTGAATGCGCAGGCTGCGAGGTCATGGCTTTCCCGACCATGCACGACTGCCCCGGAAGCTGCGGCTACCGCATCCGCACAGCCGACAACAAAAGCTGCGCCGTCTGCACCGATCTCGGTGTTGTGACCCCCATCGTCAGGGACGCCATCACGGGCTGTGACATGGTGCTGCTGGAGGCGAATTACGATATTGAAATGCTGCGCCGGGGGCCGTATCCGCCGGAGCTGAAGCGCCGGATCCTGTCGGAATACGGGCATCTTTCCAACAATGACAGCGCCGGATTTGCCGCTGATCTCGTACAGAACGGAACAACCCGGCTGCTGCTGGGGCATCTTTCTCCGCACAACAACACCCAGCAGCTTGCAGCGCAGGCAGTGCTGAACGGGCTGCGCAACTTCACGCAGGGCATGGACTATCTGCTCGGAATTGCGCCCGTTGAGACACAGGGCGGGGCGGTGATCTTCTGATGCTGGTGCAGCTTCTCACGGTCGGCAAGCAGAAAGAGCCTCACCTGACAGCGGCGCAGGAGGTCTATCAGAAGCGCCTGACGCCGTTCTGCAAATTTGAATTCACCCAGCTCCCTGCCGTGCGGCTTCCGGACAAGCCCTCGGAGAAGGAGATTGCCCGTGCGCTCTCGCAGGAGGCAGATGCCGTCCGGAAGGCAGCCAAAGGGACGCTGATTGCCCTGTGCATCGAAGGGAAGCAGCTTTCGAGCGAACGCTTCTCCGAGCTGCTCACCGGCGAACTGCCGATGCGGGACAGCGCTGTGACCTTTGTGATCGGCAGTTCCTTCGGGCTGGATTCATCGCTCAAGCAGGAGGCATTCCGGCGGCTGTCCATGTCGGAGATGACCTTTCCCCATGCGCTTGCCGCCGTGATGCTCATGGAGCAGATCTACCGGGCGTACCAGATCGGCAAGGGGACAGGCTATCACAAATAACCTGCGGGCGGGGCGGGGAGCCCCCGCTGGCAGTTTGCTTCGAGGATTACGGTGCACTGCTTCGATAACCGCAATGCGCCAATGCCTGACGGCAAAGGCGCAAAGCTAAGCATCCTATCACATCGCCGCCCTACGGCGGCTCCTGCGTAGTTTTCTGGTGTTTCACCGGACGGTGCAGTTTATTCTCTTTCCACCGTTAATTCTGTAAGGAGCGAGCGCAGCGATGCGACACCCCTGCGGCGAGCGCAGCGATGCCGCCAAACCGTTTCCGTCTGTAGGCTGCCTGTGCCACGAACCGCACCATGAACCAGGTACTCCGCCGCCGCTCCGCAAGGAGCGGTCGAAGCGGCAGCATGCGTCGTAATTCCCAACTGCACCAAAAGCAGGTGCAGGGTGCAACCCTGCCGCCGGGGAGTCCAGAGGGCGGCGGCGTTGCCGCCCTCTGGGCAGGGGGGAGCGGTGCACCCGCTCCATAAAATGCCTGTGCAGGGGCTGCAAGCCCCCCAAAGGAGAGGCGGCGTTGCCGCCACATATTCAAACCACGCTGCCACAGACGGCAGATACCGCAAATCAGACAGATAAGGAGACATCAACATGAAAAAAGCAATGACACTGACCTACGAGGTCGGAGAGAATCTGTATATCAACGTGACCAACCGCTGCTCCTGCGCCTGCACATTCTGCATCCGCAAGAACGATGACGGCGCTTACGGTTCCGATCCGCTCTGGCTGGAGCACGAGCCGACCATTGAGGAGATGCAGGCCGATCTCCGGAAGCGGGATCTGCGGCGTTATCACGAGCTGGTTTTCTGCGGCTATGGTGAGCCGACAATGCGGCTTGGGTTCATCTGTGCCCTGGCGGCATGGCTCAGAGCGGAATATCCCGGCATCCGGCTGCGGCTGAACACCAACGGCCTGACGGACATCTACATGCCGGAGGAGACCGCCACCCGTGATGCCGCCACGCAGCTTTCGGCAGTATTCGACAGCTTTTCCGTAAGCCTGAACGGCGGTGATGCGGCAGTCTACCAGCGTGTGACCAATCCGCAGGGGGCGCCGGCGAACGCCTATGAAACGATGCTGCATTTTGCCGCTGCGTGCAAGGCAAACGGCCGTGAGATCGCCTTCACTGTGGTCGATGTGATCTCCCCGGAGGAGATTGCCGCTGCACAGAAACAGGCGGATGCACTCGGCATTCCGCTGCATGTGCGGAATTATATTGCATAATCCTGCTGATCCGAACTCTGCAAATACACTTTTTATACATACTGCGGAACCCGTTCCTGACGGGTTCCGCTCAGCTTGTCGATAAAGTCCTTTTTCTGGTGCTGGCGCACCGGTGAGCGCCCCCACCCCAACCCCTCCCCCATTGGGGGAGGGGCTATATTGCGG
>JAFXOO010000294.1 GCA_017528675.1 Oscillospiraceae bacterium
CTAAATGCTCAAACTCCAGCAGATCATCCTTTGCTTTCGCAGCGCCCTTGGCATTTGTTAGCTTTTCGATCTTTGCCGCAAGCTGCTTCTTTGCACGCTCGATGGCTTTGACCGAATAATCACGCTTGCCGCCTGTTTGCAGCCGCTTTTCTCGCAGCATATCCTCCAGACTGTCAAGCTCCTTCATCAGAAATTCCGTCCGGTAGGCCTTTGACATGGGAATTTTCTCAAACTGCTCCTGCGACATGATAACCGCATCATACGAGCCGGTCGCAACACGGGCGGTGAACAGATTCCGCTTTGCTTCCGTGGAAAGATCGTCATTCGTCACGACCAGCAGTCTGGCATCGGGGTACACCCTGCGCCATTCTCTCGCAGTCTGCTCCGTCAGCGGATTGGGTACGACCACACAGGCTTTGGAGATCAGACCGAGCGCCTTCTTTTTCATGACAGTACTAAACATGACCGCCGACTTACCGGCACCGACCACATGCGCAGCTAATGTGTTCCCGCCATAAATGGCACGGGCGACACAGTTTTTCTGATGCGGACGCAGCATAAAGTCATTTGCCATGCCGTCAAATGTCAGGCCGGATCCATCATACTCCCGACCGACAAGCGAATTGAAAATGTCGTTGTACCGCCGTTCGTACTTTGCCTTGCGCTCCGGATCCTTGAAAATCCACTCGGTAAACGCCGTCTTGATCGCATTGGCTTTCTCGATGGCGATTTTGGTTGCAGTTGCATCGGTCCGGGTCAGTGTCTTAGACGGGTCGTTCGGATCAGGAACCTCCTTGTAGACCACAATGCGCCGCTGGTTCAGGATTTTCTTCGCCAGCTCATACATGCTGAATTCTTTCGTGCCGTAGGTCACAGATTCATTCTGGTTCAGATCCTGCTTGCTTCCGGCATTCAGAACGTCAAATTCACCGGTGACAGCCGAATAGCTAACTGCACAGCGCTGGGAATAACTCCTCCGTCCCGACAATTCCGTCAGGAACTTCGTATAGTCCTCCGGATCAATCCACGCACAGCCCATCCGCACCGAGATTTCCTCCGCCTTGATGTCCGCAGGGATCACCGCTTGTAGCGCCTCGACATTTTTCTCAAATGCCGGATTTTGCTTCGCCATATCCTGCGCCATCGCCAGCTTCCTCCGGACATTGCCCGAAAGGTACTCGCTGCGCTCCACGACGCCGGAATACGGCTCACCCGGCAGATTCTTTTCAGGGTCGATAAAGATCAGCCCCTTGTCGAGCAGCTCTGCGCAGACAGCCTCCGGTTCCTTGCCGAGCAGCACCGCCATGTACGGGATGTCCGGCTTGCCGTGCCGGTCGAGCGACACTTGCAGCGCCTCCTCCGGCGTGGCAGCCGTGCTGATTTCCACCGCAGCATTGACCGTGCGCCGGAAGAAAATGTCCGCCTTCACATACTGTCCGGATGCTTTGTCAAGCGATTCCAAAGACTGCAAGATCGGGAAATCCGAATCCGAGCCGAACAGTTTCCTGACTGCCGGTGCATTCAGCGCTCCGTGCTCCTTCACATACGCATCATACGCAGTATTGAGTTTTTCACGCAGCGGCGCAAGCGCCTCATCGCTGACATTCGATTTCTGCTGATCGAGCAGTTCACGGGTGATCGTCCGCAGTTCACAAAGCTGCATGAGCTTCTTCATCTCGGCAGGCGGGCGCTTGATTTCCTGCATATCCTCACCCTGCCGGTAGTAGATCTTGTTATCCTTGACCTGATAGGTGAAATTCTTCCCCCACGGTTCGATCATGCCCCGGCGCTCCCGTGCCGCCTGTTCCCGCTTTGTGATCGTGATCCTGGCATCGAGCTGCCGTATCGCTTCACCGAGCTGTTTCTCAAAGTCAGCGCTCTCAATTGCATCACAAGTGATCATATCATAATGCGAAGTCTTACGCAGTGTTCCGAGTACCATCTGCGGATTCTCCACAAAGTAGGAATTGATCGTCAGACCGTCCGGATTCTGTGTGGTATAGCACCAGTCGGGCTTGCGCTCAAACGGTTGCAGCGGCTCTACACGCTTTTGCAGGAAGATAATGTCGGAGGTTACTTTCGTTCCGGCATCCTTGAACGCCGTATTCGGCAGCCGGATGGCACCGACCAGATCGGCACGCTCTGCCAAGTATTCACGCACCTTCGGATTAACCTTGTCCAGAGTACCACTCGAAGTCACAAACGCCACCACGCCGCCCGGAGCGACCTTATCCAGCGCCCTGCGGAAAAATGCATCATGGATCAGCCAGTCCTGCGCATAGGCAGGATCATTGAGATTGTAGTTGCCGAACGGGATGTTCCCGACCGCCAGATCAAAGCTATTATTCGCAAGATCGGCATATTCAAAGCCGCTTTCGATAATGCGCACATTGGGATCCTGCTTGTTGAGCTGCGCAGCGATCCGGGCGGTAATGCTGTCAAGCTCCACGCCGACAACGCCGCCCTGACCGATGCTGTGCGGCATCCGGGAGATGAAATTACCAGTGCCGCAGGACGGCTCCAGTATCCGGGAATCACGGGATAAGCCCATGCTCTGCACCGCCTTGTACATCGCATCAATGATGATCTGCGGCGTGTAATGCGCATTCATGGTGGAAGCCCTTGCAGCCGCATATTCCTCCGGTGTCAGCATCTTCTGCAACTCTTTCCGGTAATGGTCATACTGCGGGAAGCGCTCGTCAAAGACCTGTGGCAGACCGCCCCAGCCGCAGTATTGCCGCAGCCGACCTTCTGAATTCTGGCGGCTGTTGTACTGGTTGCTTCTCGGATCATAGGGATCTTCGCCTTCTTCCGCAGCCTTTTCCAGTCGCAGCATCTCCCGGATGGCCGAGAGATTGTTGGAGATGCGCATGGACGGGCTGTCCGCATAGAAGATCTCCGGCAAGTCCTTCTGCACCTCCGGCAGCGCCGACATACCGCCATGAATAGACAGCATGGTCTGTCTGCCGTGAATGTCCGTGAAATCCTCGCCCCTTGCAGACAGATTTCCTTCAAGGTTCTCCAGCGCCTTTTGCAGTGTATCCGGTGTGAACGGCTTGCCATTGTCATTGCCGAACAGTGTACCCAGCGGATGCACCGCACCGTCCTGCATGATTTCGCCAAGCTCACTGCCATATCTGCCCGGTGTCACTTGCAGCGCACCCAGACCGTGCTTCTCCGAGAATGCATTCAGCACCGCCCGAAGCTCCGGGTTCGGATCATCTGGCTTCTGCTCCGGCTCAGGTTCCAGCTCAGGCTCATCTGGCACCAGCTCATGCCTGCCCTCCGCATCCTCGTACACATGCAGCGCACGGTTTGCAGCACCCGCATTCCGGAGGTTCACCATGAAGTTCTCCTCCAGCGCCGCTTGCAGCTTTAAATCCGGCGTACCATGCTCATCATACACGCACTCGTACACCGTCCCGACCGGCGGCACGCCGTCCTGCTGGTACTCCAGCACATGCAGCGTCTTGTTTTCGTGATCCAGCTCAAACACAAAATCCGGATCCCGGAACGTATCGCCGCCTTGTTTATAGTAAGTCAGATATGCATAGGCATTATCGTACAGGTGCTCTACCGTCAGAGGCTCCCAGCCACTTCCGTCATCAAGGTTTCCGTAGCGCTCAAAGGTATGGCTGCCGTCCGCAATCGCCGGGAACTGCTCACAGAACTGCTTATAGAGGCGTTCGGCACGGGTGGGCTTGTGCTTTTTCTCCGGTTCGGGAGGGTTGCTATTTGTCTCCACTTTCTCCGGCTCCGGGAAGTTCTCATCCCCATAGATGATTGAACCTTCATATTTCTGGATCATTTCCTGCATAGACAACTTTTCATTGTTGATCTGGACAACTTGAGTAAGCGTAGCACGTTCAAGGATTTGCTGAAAACGCTGTTCGGCAGCCAAGGCATCCCAATACTCCGTAAACCGCTGCCGCTGTTTCGCTGCTTCCTCCATGATACGCTGCGTGTCATCCTCGGTCGTATGCGCTTCATCAAGGAAATCGACCTTTCCCTCCTCGGAGATATGCGCCAGCGTCCGGTAATCCCGGATCTCCGGATCCCATTGCGCCGTATCATAGACCGTGATACCGTTGCCGAGACTGCCGAAGCGGAGCGTATCAGAAGAACTCATATCATCCTGCGCAACAGCCTGCATTCCGGGATCACCACTGCTCAGATCGAGGTCATTCATGATGGTATTCCGATAAACCTCCTCACTGAAAATGCCCTCACGGGGAAAGCGACCGCCATAGAACACCACCCGATGGTGTTCCTTGTCTACCACCGCACTGCCCTCATAGTAGGGATCCTCCAGATAGCGCCGTGCATCCTCGATGGCTTCCTCCATTGTCTCAAAATCCTTCTTGTCATCAACGCCGGAGTCTCTGCTGTAGGTGACTACCTGAAAATTTCGGGGCATATCAAACAGCGCAAGCTGATCACCTTCCGTGAATGGCTCATCGTCTGTGCTATTTGTATCAACTTTTTCTTGTTCACTCGAAGGCGCAATATCCACGTTATACTTGTGTTTTGCGATCGCCACAAGAGCTTTCTCCGAAACAATTGGATTCCCGAACCGTGCGGTCAGCGCTTCCTTGATCTCATTTTGGATGTCCGCCGACTGTTCCCAGCCTTCACGCTTGGTGTCCTCGAAAATCTGCATGATCTCCCTCACACCGTCCTCGCTCATGATTGGTACATCCTTCATCACTCTCTGAATTACATCATTTCCGCTCTGTGTTTCCGGACTTGTGAACGGCTGCTGCGGCATCGGAACCAATGCAGATACGCCCTTGTGCTTGAGCCATTCTGCAAAAGACACATCAATTGCATCAGACCATCGACCGTCCGGCAGTTTATCATAATCCGTTACACGGTCGAATCCGACCCCATCGGCTACACTGCGCATCGCTCTCATAAAAAGCGGATCGTCACTGTAGCCCGGTGAACGCATGAAGTCGGTTACGAGATAGTTTTGCCCTGCACGAACGTGGAGAATATCCAGATCCCCGGTACGATCCTGACGGGATACACCAAGCGTCAGACGTGCATACGACTGATTATCCTGATTCAATGCCGTTTCGCTGTTATATGGCTCAGAGCGCAGTTCTCTGAACCGGCTCAACGCATCATCGAGCGTATCAAACTTTTCCAGTTTTGAACGTGGATTCTCGTTGTTTGCCCATGTTTTCAGGTCAGCGATTATATAGAAATGATACTTATCCTCCATTCTTACAGCAAAATCCGGCATCTCTTGAAAGCCAACAGTATCCACATAGTAGGCAGTATCGCCCACGGTCAGGACATCGCTCATCGAAAGAGAGCGCCCGGTGTAGTCATCCGGACGCTCTGTATTCAATCGGATATATAGTTGCTCCAGCTTCTCCAGATCGGTCTTGCCGGGAATGTCACCCCAGCGGCATTCATAGACAAGATCGTAATCGTTCTGATTCAGCCCCTTGTCTGCATTATCGGCAAGGGACATGTAGCGGATCCCGTGATACTGCTCACCCTGTTTGAGCTGATACACCCGGAGCATCTGCCGTTCCTGCTGTTCCTCCGGTGTCAGATAGGTGTTCGCTGCAAGTCGTGTCAGGGCGACCTCCGCCAGCTGATTCCAGCTAAACTTTTGAGATTCGCCGTTCCGCATCCGGATCTGCATACCGCCGCCATCGTAATCCGTCATAAAGTGCTGCCCGTCCCCGGTGTGACCGCCGATGCCGTATTCCTTCTTCAGGAATGCTGCCAGTTGCTTCGCATCCGGGTGCTCTGCCTCGTAGAAATCCTGCACACGCTGCTTGCCGTTCACAAAGCCCGTGCCACGCACAATCTCTGCATCCAGTATCTCCTCAAAAGAGAGCGTGGTCGCTTCCTCCTCGATCATGTAGTTATGCGCCGCCTTTGCAATGGCATCTGCAACCGCACGGACACTCAGGGAAACCGACTGCTCCTTCACAGACAGCACGACCAGATCCCCCTCATACTGCACATGCAAAACGGTCGGGAAGCCGTTCTCAAAATACGGATGGCTCTGTAATTCCGGAATCCGGACAGAATAGCCGCCGGTAATCAGCATGTTTCGTGCAATTGCTTCCCACGCCTCAAAATCCGCAGCATTTCGGAACTGCTGGTCGAGATCCTCCATCTCATCCCGTGCAAAGCAATGGTCAAGTACGCCCGGCAACTGCTCCGGATCGGAGATCATCTTCACGAGCGAATCCACCGCAGCCTTTTCTGTCTCCACACGTTTTCTGACATGCATCATCATGCGCTTGTATGCGAAAGACTGCTGCACATACTCCGCATCTGTATGCGCACAAAGTGCTGCAAACTCCTCCGCATTCAGGCGGTCAACTGCTACATTGCCCCGGTCGCTCAACCGTGAATACATCTTCTCATCAATGAGCCGCACGACCACAGAAGAAATCGCAAGCGCTGGATTCTCCTGCATCATCTTCGCAGCTTCCTTCGGCTTTGCATGTTCGTCGTTTGTGAAATTGACCAGTACTACGCTGCTGTCCACATCGCCCTCGATAGCAGGAATCAGCAGCTTGCCTTCCGTCAGCTTTGTCATGCGCTCCGGTGTGATGTCACCAGCCTGCGCACGGAATGCCGCTAACATCGCAGAAACGGCTTTTTGTGTATCCACCTGTTGATGTTCAATCTTCTCCTCCAGATGTTCTTCAGTCCCGTCTTGATGCAATGCTACCAGCGTCTTGATCGTATTCCGCATCGGTTTCATAAGCTCACGCAGCGTCGAAGTAGCTTCCTCCACAGTGAGCATTTCCTCGTAGTCAATCAGATCCGGATTTTCATGCGATACATCCAGCACAATGACACGAAGCTCCGGATCATACCGGAAAATGCTCTCCTGACGCTCGACTTCACCTTCATCATGCTGCACAATTTCCTCAGTCTCCGCTGTTACCGTCACAGTCCGCAGCTCACGCAGATCGAACCGGATGCTGTACTCCGGAAGCTCGATCACCGGCGCATCCGTCTGCCGTGCCGCAAGATACGGATCCACAAAAGAAGCGCCCTCCGATTCCTCGGCTGGCGCTTCTGTCTCCGCATCATCGGAGAACACACGATTCACTTTTTCCGTCAGGGTGTCGTCACCGGTACCAGCACTTTCTCCCGCATCACCGTGTTGTCTGTGTAGAACGTCCTCGTCCGTTCCCACTGTTCGATCTCCTCGAAGCTCCCGGTCGGACGAGGGTTCATCTGCTCGTACTGGCTGTCCAGAAGCTCCCTGTACTCCCATGCTGTCTTGTCCACTGATCTGGCTACCGTCAGATACTGGTTCCGGAGCTCCATCAATTCCACCAGTTCCGGATGCTGCGTCTCCATGAAGTGCATCCACTGCATCCCGTAGCTCCCGATCGGCTCCTCCTCCATTGTCGGCTCTGTCTCCGAGAGATTCATGCTGTACAGACCGCAGATCGGATCGAACCGATACCAGATCATCTGCCCCCGCACTTCCTTCTGCTGGAATTCCGGGAACCACCGGGTGTTGCTCCCATTCGGTACGGTCTGCGTTGTCTCCCAGCCGATCACCCCGTCCATCCGTTTGCATACGGCTCTCGTCAGGCTGTTCTCCAGCTTCTCCGGGCTGATCTCCGGCAGCATCTCCTCGGGTATGCTGTCCTTCTCGTCCTGCGGCATCTGCTGCCACTGCTCGTAACTGATCTTGCTCATATCGTTCCTTCCTTTCCATCGTTTCAATTTCGTTGATAACACTTTCGATGCGCCGCAGCGCCGTTCTGGCTGTCCCGGCTGCATGGGAGAGAAATGCAAACCGCTGCTCCTCCGTGTGCAGCATCCGGAACACCGAAGCATCCGGCTCGACCTTGAAACTGCTGCCGCCGACTTCCAGCCGTCCGGCCATGATCGTCTGCACGGCGGTTACATAGCATTTCCGGAATGCTTCAAATTCCTGCGGCGGTATCCCCAGCATTCTCATGCAATCGGTCACATTACTCGGGCTCATGGTCTTCTTCAGCGTTCCGGTCAGAATTGGCTCCTGAGTTGAAAGAGATAGTCCCGACTTGACTGCCTGCACGTTCCGGATGTTGATCGTCCAGAGATACGGCGGGGCTTCCTGCTCGGTCTGGGAGAAGTCGTACAGGTCGATCTGCCTGCCGTCCTTGCCGACAAAGCGCACGCCTTCCTCGCCCTGTGCGACAGTGTAGCCCTGCCGCTGCCACTGCTCCCGGGTCGCAATAAAGCGTGCAGCAGGGCGCTGGGCGAAGAATGTCAGCGCCACATTGGCGTTGTGCTTGTAGATCCGCCCTTGAAAGCGGAGATATTCTGCATACTTCGCCGGATCTCGTGATAACCCGGATAGTACGTCAG